>CAMBWL010000152.1 GCA_945871625.1 Bifidobacterium breve | reverse complement strand
AGCACAGCACCGGATTCTGATTTTGAAACCAACACACCTGGTACGGGGTTAGACAAAGTGGCGTCAAATCATGACTGATACAGCACACGGCCACGCCAGTAGCACTGGCATCTCAAATGTCAAGCTCGGCATGTGGGCTTTCTTGGGCTCAGAGTGCCTGCTGTTTGGCGGTTTGATCTCGACCTACATGTTGTATCGCGGTCGCGTTACAGGTGGTCCGCGACCGTCACAAATTTTCGACATTCCGTTTACATCGGTCAGCAGTTTCGTGTTGTTGATGAGTTCGTTGACGATGGTGCTGGCGGTCAGTGCAGCACACAAAGACGACGATCGCAAAACCAATTTGTGGCTAACAGTGACGGCGTTGCTTGGCGCAACATTCGTCGGTGGTCAAGTTTATGAGTTCACGGCTTTCTATAAAGAAGGTCTGGGCTTTTCGACAAGCCTGTTCGGTTCAAGCTTTTATACCTTGACCGGTTTTCACGGTGTGCACGTAACGGTGGGCATCATCATGTTGATGTCGCTGGTCGGCATCTTGAAGCGCAGTTCGGTGCCCGGCAAGAAAGCCGAAGTTGTCGAGATGATCGGTCTTTACTGGCACTTTGTCGACATTGTCTGGATCATCATTTTCACCCTCGTCTATTTGATTCCGGTTTGATCATGACTATCGATACGGCAGACACAACACACGAACAACAGCACGGCATGACCGACGCTGGCTACATTCGCATCGCAGTTATTTTGGCCGCGATTACCGGCCTCGAAGTTTCAACCTATTATGTCGACTTCGGTGTGTTGTTCTTGCCGGCATTGCTGATCATGATGGTGATCAAGTTTGTGATGGTCGTCAGTTATTTCATGCATCTGAAATTCGACAACAAGATGTTCAGTTTCTTGTTTTATGCCGGGCTCGTGTTGGCCGTCGGTGTTTACGCCGCGTTTCTTGCGACGTTCAAGTTTTTTATTCAATAACAACTTGACTGCATATTTATGATCGCTGCAAGTGCCGATCTCATCAGCCCGTGGCGGTTTCAGGCGCATCCTGAAGTCTGGATTCTGGTGGCATTCGTGCTCGGCGCCTATGTATATGCCGTGCGCGTAATCGGACCAGTCGTGGTCAAATCGGGCCCAGTGATCACGTCAAGGCAACGCAATGCGTTTGTCGCCGGGATCTCATTGTTATGGATCGCCTCTGACTGGCCGGTGCACGACTTGGCCGAAGAGTATTTGTATTCGATGCACATGTTTCAGCACATGGTCTTGTCATATTTTATGCCTCCCTTAGTTTTGCTCGCTATTCCAAAATGGATGTTTGATGCCGTATTTGGTTTGGGCAAAGCACGAACTGTCATCAACTGGCTTGCAAAACCAGTCATCGCCGGCGTGGCGTTCAATGTTGTGGTGATGATCACGCATATTCCGTCGTTGGTGAATCAAAGTGTCAACAACGGGGTGTTGCATTATTCGCTGCATCTTTTGTTGGTGACTACTGCGTTGCTTGTTTGGCTGCCAATTTGTGGACCAGACAAGCAGCGGCAATTGCAATCTGGCGGAAAGATGATCTATTTGTTTTTGATGTCGGTTGTGCCAACTGTGCCAGCGGCGTGGTTGACATTTGCCGAAGGTGCCGTCTACAAGCACTACGACATTGCAGTGCGAGTATGGGGGCTTTCGGTGACGACCGATCAACAAGTTGCTGGCGCAATCATGAAAACTGGTGGGGCGGTGTTTTTATGGTCAATCGTTGTGTTCTTGTTTTTCAAGCGCTTCAGCAGTGGTTTTGCCGCAGATCAGTCGTACCAAAAAGTTTCATCGGCAGACGATGATGTTTTGACTTACCAAGATGTCACCGATGCTTTTGGTCGCGTAGCGCCAGCAAAAGAACCAAATGTCAATAATTAATCAGACCATTTAAAGCTGATCACAGCCAAGGCACAGGCCGATAACGCCCAAACACACAGAGCGATCAAATCAGTTGTCGCTATTTGGTTGCTGGTGAATGAGTTGCGCAACAAACTGCTGAACAATGAACTGGGCAAGACTTGTGCAACATTGCCAAGCGTTGTTGGCAGTTCATCGTTTGAAACAAATATGCCGCCCAGCAACAACAACGCGAGATACAAACCATTCTGTGCCGCCAGGTTGATCTCGGCGCGAAGTCGACCGGCAAGCGTCAAACCGATACCCGCAAAACAACTTGTGCCGATCAACAAGGTCACCAAAATCTGCACCAAGTTGATTCGACTCGGGTTCCAGCCCAACAACTGACCCACAAAAATCAACAACACAAGTTGGGCGATCTCAATTACGCAAATCGCGACAACCTTGGCCAAAATTAGTCGTCTTGTGCCAAGCGGTGTCGTACCCAGTCGCTTGAGCACGCCGTAACTGCGCTCGAAACCAGTGGCGATACCGAGACTGGCCATCGCCGTTGACATCACGGCCAGGCCCAAGATGCCGGGCATCAAAAAGTCGATTTTGCTTTCGCTGCTAGTTGGCAAAAAATCAGTCTGCGCAAAAAACACCAAGAGCATTATCGGTATCACAACCAGCAACAGCAACTGTTCGCCGTTGCGAGCCATCACGGTTAGTTCTTGGCGCAGTTGCGAACGAAAAATCTTCATAGCGCTTCTCGTGATCTAGAGACACCTGCATTGCTAGACAGACTGCGAAAAATATCTTCGAGAGTTTGATTGGTGCCAGTCGAACCACGCAATTCAGTAAGAGGCGCGTTGGCCAGCAGATTACCGTCTTGAAACATCAACACATGGTCGGCGACTCGTTGTGCTTCGTCGAGTTCGTGAGTCGCCATGATCACCGCACAACCATCGTCAGCTAGTCGCCGTACAAGGCCCCTGATCAAGTCTCGACCGAAAATATCGACACCCGAGGTTGGTTCATCCAAAAATGCAACTCTCGGTTTGGCCGCGAGTGCCAGCGCCAGTGACAACCGTTGTTTTTCGCCGCCCGAAAGTCTGCGCCACGATGTTTTTCGTTGTCGGTTCAGATCTACGGC
>CAMBWL010000151.1 GCA_945871625.1 Bifidobacterium breve | reverse complement strand
GCATGCAAGTGCTCGAATGGGCGATTACATTTCCGCATCGCTTGCGAACGGCCGTGCCGATCGCAACGTGTTTTCAGGCCACCGCCCAGCAAATTGCCTGGGGGGCAATCGGGCGTCGTGCGATTCGGCTTGACACCAAGTGGCGAGGCGGAGACTATTACGACGCGGCTGTTGGTGACGGCCCATGGCAGGGTCTGGCGATCGCGCGGATGATTGCCCAAGTTACGTTTCGTAGCGACAACGTGTTCACCGATCGTTTTGGTCGTGAACTCGCAGATATGGATGCCGACTACAACGGCCTCGGCCTGTGGGACAAATTCGAGGTCGAAAATTATCTCGACCACCACGGCGACAAGTTGATTCGTCGATTCGACACAAATAGTTATTTGATCATCGGCAAAGCAATGGACCTGCACGACGTGGCGCGCGGTCGGGGCACTCTGCAAAGTGCCATCAAGCGAATTACGGCGCCAGTTTTATCACTGGGCATCTCAAGTGACATTTTGTATCCGACATATCAGCAAAAACAGATTCGTGACATGATCAATGATGTCGGTGGCCGTTGCGAATATGTCGAGATCGAATCCCCGCACGGTCATGATGCGTTCTTGATCAATCTCGATCAGGTCGGCAAGCCAATTAAAGCGTTTTTAGATCAACACGCGTTAGTTGATTAGTGTGTCAAGCGCGGCAACGCACTTGCTCGTCGCCGGTACACGCAATATGGCGCGATCTTCTGGGTCAATTTCGTTGACGACGACATAGTGGCGCCGTTTCAGATCTGTCGTTTCGGTGAAATAACTGACCTTCCACCGACCACGAAAAGATTTGCCGCTTCTACCGCGAGCGTGAATTATCAATCGAGGCTCGTCGATCGTCACACGCACATCGACCCACTTTGTTGAATTTGGATCATCTGCCATCATGCGAGCACTAAATCTCGTGCCATCACGCGAGACCCATTGGGGCTCCAAGCGGTTGATCCACTTGAGTAGGGCGATGCCAGCCGCAAAGAAGGCGAGCGTTGAAAACAAATTCAATAGATTGCTACTCATCTCCGACTAGTTTGGCATCTAGCCGTATGTTTGCCGATATTGTGTTTCTGTTTATTTCGTTGTCGATTACTTTGGGCGTCTCGTTGAAGTTCGTCTCCATGGCTTTGCTCGTTGTCGCCGCAGGTTTGACTTGGGCGACGGTTTGGTTCTGGCGAACGGCTCGGCCCGAGCCCGAGTCACTTGCCCCACTTGAGATCATGAGTCAGCGCGAGTTTGCTGGCGCCGATGAAGATTCGCGAAAGAAAATGCTCAACTCGGTTCGTGCAGTGCCAGTAATTGATGCATCGCAAAGTTCGATCGAGACGAAGTAAGTTATTTCTATGGCTTCGACCTTCGACCCAGTGGCAATGATTGAGCGATTTCGTGAGCGTGCAGCATCGGTCAAGCGTCGACCGTTGCCGCCAGTGGCAGGTGAGGAGCGCCAACATTTTTTGGCACAAGCACAAGTCGACTTTCAAGATTTTGCAATGCTCGGTGATGCGACTGCCGCGGTCGAAGACGGCATCCTGACTTTGCGTGTTGATTTGCGACCACCCGCAAAATGAAAATTAGATGAATTTCGTCGCCTTCGCGCGCGCAAGAATTACTGCTGCACCGGTTTCGGCGGTGTTCGTGGCGGTCTTTGCCTGGGGTGTAGGGCCACTTTTATTTTTGGCACCTTTAATTTCTATCAATTCGATTTTGTTCTATCGCGTTTTATTCTGGCCACCGCTGCTTTATTTGATCGCACGTCGAGGTGGAAAGTTAATCAACAAGAAACTATTTCGATCGGTGCTCGTGCCAGGTGTTCTGTTTGGAGTCTCCACGATTTTTGGTTTCACGGCGATAACTGAAACTTCGGTGGCCAATGCAACGATTATCGGCAATGTTTCGACTGCAATGGTGTTGTTTGCGGCACCAAAATTTTTGAATGAAAAGATCTCGCGGTGGCAAGTTTTGCTTGCGCTGACAAGTTTTGCTGGCGTCCTGGCAATAGTTGTGGGTGCGGGTGACACGGGTGGGTCGTCATTATCCGGCGATTTCTTGGCTCTGATTAATGCGTTGACTTGGACTTTTTATTTCATTTCGTCCAAGCGGCGCCGAGTCGACGGTGTCGATACTTGGCAGTTTTTGTATGGCGTGAGTGTGGTTCAAGTTTGCGTCGTGGTGCCATATGCACTGCTGACCAGCAATGATATTTTGCAGATCACCTGGCGCGACTTGGGTTTTCTTATTGCAATGACGGTTTTTTCAGGCACGATTGGCCATAGTTTCATGGTCTGGGCACAAAAATATGTCGATGCTTCGGTGTCGTCGTTAATTTTGTTGCTTGGTCCCGTTATCTCGTCAATAGGTGCGTGGTTCGTTTACGATCAAAATATTTCTTTGTTCCAAGTTGTCGGGGGCATAGTCGTGCTTGCTTCGCTTGCCGGGGTGGTGCGGTTGTCAAGTACAGCAAAGATAAGCCGAGAAGTGTTGAGTACTGCTGACCCGTTGCTAAACTCAAATCCCTAAGTAGTTAAAGCAAATGCGGACGTGGCTCAGTGGTAGAGCATCACCTTGCCAAGGTGAGGGTCGCGGGTTCAAATCCCGTCGTCCGCTCAAAGAGATTGAAATAGTTAGCGGCGGGGTGGGCGAGGAATAAAGCCCGAGGTTGTGGCGACATAATTCTCATAGCCGGGCTTGCGCTTGAGCATCGCCCGGTCGAGCATCGCGACACCAGAAACTTTTACAAGCAAAAACGTCATCACAACTGGGCCAATCAAGCCATAAACGCCGAGCGAAGATTCGGCGGCGATCAAACCCAAGCCCCACCAAACGCACGAATCACCAAAATAGTTCGGGTGTCTTGTGTAGCGCCACAGCCCTTGATCCATTACTAGACCTTGATTGGTTGGGTCGCGCTTGAAGTGAGCTAGTTGCGCGTCGCCGACGGCTTCAAAATAAATGCCGACGCCCCAAACCAAAACACCCAATATTCCGAGAATGCCG
>CAMBWL010000150.1 GCA_945871625.1 Bifidobacterium breve | reverse complement strand
GGGCGATCACATCGGCACCAGTTTTAAAATAGAGCAATACATTGCGCCGTGGTGGTGGTCTAAATCTCCACTTAAGTTTCACCAGCGACCGAATTAGCCGCCAAGATCGAATCATGTACCCCAAGATCTTTCAAGTTCCGCGAGTGGGCTTGGCCACCTCTTGTTGTATTGAGCAATCGCCGATTTGAACTCGGTGATCGCTGATGCTGAACCACTCGTGGAGATTTCTGAAGCAACTTTTTGGTAAATCTCGGCTTCAGAGTCTTCTGCGTTGGAAGTGAACGAGAAACTTGAAGTCGCTTTACCTGCCGAGATTTGTGTTCGTGGCAAACTTTGCTGTTTTAGCACCTTGGTGGTGCGTTTAGTTTGTGTGCGATTCAAGAAGTTCTCAAGTTGTCGAATCGTATGCTCGGGGTCTAACACCGTATTTTCAAATGACAAAACCAAAAGTGGCTTTGCTGTTGATTGAATTTGCTCAATTGACTTAAACATCGTGTCTTGCACCCGGGCTATCGAGAGCAAGGCACGGTCTGCGATAGACGACCGAGAAAATTCTTCGGCCCAATTCGCTGCGAACCAAGGAACTTTCGCACCGTTCAATTCGAACGAGAGCGTGAACTCTCTTGAACGTTCAAAAGTCGCGGTGTAGTCGCGCACATTGTTAAATAAATGAATCGGGTGTCGAACCACTTCAACAAGTTTCAATCGCGTCCCATAAGCGTCGTACAAAAGATCCGATACCGACAACAGTTCGTGGGAGGCGATCAACAGGGCCAGATTTTCTTCGCAAATTTTTTCGGCGATACCGTCGCCGCCAGATTGAAAAAGTCGCCTGATATACGTAAAACTGCCGGGATTGTTTCGCAAGCCTGAGTCGTCAGACCACCTGAGGTTCACTTCTCGGCCAATCAAGTTGTTGTATTGCGAAAGGTCAGCATAAATTTTAAGAAATGCCATCGCTGCGTCATGGTCCATTTTTTGGGCGGCGTGTGCAATGCAGACATACTCAAAGATGTGTTCAACTTTTTTCTTTTCGACACCCGTCATCGAACCGATCAGCGATGTCACTACTGATTTACCACCACCCCAAAAACCGTCGACAACAATGATGTCGTTACTGAATGAGTTGAAATGTTTCAAATCTAAGTTCATCATCGGGTCGTTTCAGCGATTAGGTGAGTTCGTGTAGCAATGCCACTGGCGCGGCAGTATTCGCGAATCTGATCAATTGAGAAACGGTTGTAGTGCAATGAGTCGGCAAAGGCGACACCGGTTGGTTTACTGACTGTAATCAAGTCTTTGAGATGCGCCAGGGCGCCAAACCCACCACTGGCAATCACCGGAATATCGACATGGGCAGTAATTGCGGCAACTAATTCGCAGTCGAAGCCCTTTTTTGTGCCTTCTTGATCAACTGACGTAAGAAGAATTTCACCTGCACCCAACTTTGCGCCAGTTTCCGCCCATTGCACGGCATCTAGATCGGTGCGTTCACGCCCGTTATCCGTGTACGCCTCCCACTTGTTGTCAGCGGTTTTCTTGGCTTCAATTGACAAAACGATCGTTGAAGCTCCCCAAACGTCTGAGAGTTTGCGAATCAAATTCGGATCTTTCACTGCGGCTGTATTGATGGCGACTTTGTCTGCTCCGGCTCGCAATAGTATTCGGGCGTCTTCAACAGATCGAATACCTCCACCTACGGTCATCGGCACGAAAACATGTTCAGTGGCCCGCGACACGACATCGATCAGATTGTTGCGCCCGTAGAGACTTGCCACAGTATCCATGTAGATGATCTCGTCAGCGCCATCGCCATAATATTTGGCAGCGTGCGTTTGAGGGTCACCAATCACTCGCAAACCCTCGAGGTGTATCCCCTTAATTAGGTTTGCACCCTTGATATCAAGGCGTGCAATGAGCCTTAAGGCAGAAATAGTCGGCTGCGGGGCTATTTGACTTGGTGACGAAGAGACCACTGTCCATCATTGTATGACCAGAGGTGCGGCGAGCGAAACGAATCAGCCAAGTTGTTGAAGTACGCCATATCTATCGTCGGTTGCTCAAACATCTTCGAGGCTTTAGGAAATTCTTTTTCGGGGATGCTTAGATAGGCGAAAATTTCTTCGGCGAAACGAGTCGGGAACTCACCGTCGAAGCGTTGCACAAGCGCGACACCCTCTTCACGATTGATGTCCCCAGATCTAATTTCTTGTGCCGCATCGTAGGTTGCACGGCCGATGCCGTACTTGATAAATGTCGTGTAGTAGTGAAAGTCGTCAATTCGGTCATCAATCGAGTTGTACTTGCTGTAAGTGCCCGGCGTGCGCTCGGGTGAGGCTTCAAAACCACCGTGCTCAACGGCATAGTAGTAACAACTTTGGGGGTGCCACTTGACGTAGTAACCCAAATAGTGAACTTCAATGCCAAGTTTTTGTAAACCGTCTGGATTCGCAGGAAGATACGGATCCAGATCAACTTCTTCGAGACCAAAGTCGGTAGTCAAATCTTTGATTGATGTGCCGCCCAGATGGATCGACGATTTTTCTGGCGCCGAGAAATATTTCCATTGACGAATCGCAGAATCTGCGTCGCCGATCGGGTTGCCGTATTCGGCTTCGTTCTCGCCATAGAACACGAGTGGTATCTGATGGAGTACTGCCATCTTTGGTGCAAGTGATTTTTGACCGAGAATAAACGCTTGGAAAGGATGAAATAAGTTCTCGACCGCCAAGCGAGTCAACAATCGATGTACTCGTCCGTTTGGCGTGCAAAGGTAGTTGTCGAACCCTGCGTGAATCCATCGTTGAAAGTTTCGCCAGCCCCATTCGGTGTAAACATGTGGTGCCCAAGTCACCGTCAGTGGATGCATGCCGTACTTGTATTTCAACATGTGCGCGGCGACAAAACTGTCCTTACCGCCAGAGCCAGGGACTAGACAGTCATACGAGCCATCTGTGCTGCGATGTTTGTCGCACAGAGCGCGCAACTCTGCGTCGCGTGCCGCCCAGTCGATCCCAGCTTTGCCTTCGGTCACGCGACAGGCAT
>CAMBWL010000149.1 GCA_945871625.1 Bifidobacterium breve | reverse complement strand
CCCAAACTGAAAAACCCGAATAAACCCAGTATTTTTTGGCTTTTTTCTCCTGCTAGTTACTCGCGATTATTCAGGGATTATTCGGAGCGTGCGATCAAAGTTGCCTCAAATGACAGCCTTGTTCCTTGGCGAAAAATCTCAATTTTCACGGTCTGGCCAGGCACCGCATCACGAATTGCCGCGACCAGTCCAGCTTGACCGTCGATTGGTTCACCATCCACCGCTAAAACCACGTCGTCAACCAGGATGCCGGCTTTGTCCGCTGGCGAACCTGGTTGAACATTGGTGATGATCGCACCTTGTCCACCATCTTCACGAGCCGCCAACCCAACACCAAGAAAGCCTTCTTTGCGCTCAACACCATTAGCTTGCGCGCGCAATTGTTCGATAACAATCAGCACTTCATCCACCGAAATCGAAAAACCAATGTTGTTTGCCGCCGATTCATAATCGCCACGTGCAACCGCGGTGTTGATACCCACGACTTCGCCCTTGAGATTGACCAATGGTCCGCCCGAGTTGCCCGAAGAAATTGCGGCATCTGTTTGAATCAAACTATTTAGCGCACCCGAGTCAGTCTCGATCGTTCGCTTCAAAGCTGAGACGATGCCCGAAGTTACTGTTGGTCCGCCATCCAGCGCTAGCGCGTAACCAATTGCGACAACTGTGTCACCGATTTTTACGCTACCCGGCTTGGCAAATGTCGCCGCAACGAGCCCGGTCGCTTCAACCTTGATCAACGCCAGATCATTGCCGATATCGGTTGCCAAAATTTTTGCGACTCGCGGCTCAGTTTCACCCGCGAAACGAACTACAACATCAGCAGCATCTTCGATCACATGGGCATTGGTCAAAATCTCGCCGTCTGATGTCAACACGACGCCAGTTCCAACACCTCGCCCGCCACCTTGTTCATCACTGATCGTGGTGGAAATCGTGACAACACTGTTTGCCAAACGACTGGCAACTTTTGCAATCAACGAATCGCCTGTTGCATCTTCATTGTCTGCAACCACAATCGGTGCCGAAGTTATCTGCGTCGTCGATTCTGAGTTATCTAAATCGACGAGATTTGCATCTTGGGCCACATAAGTACCGATTATCCCGCCGAACAAACCAAACACGGCAGCAACAACTACTATTCCAAAACGCCGACGTGGCGTTCTACCTTGTTCATCGTGATTATGCGACGACGAATCGTCGTGATTATGCGACGGCATCTCAAGTTGCGACGGCAACTGCGGCGGTGGCAACTGTGATGAGTTCTCGTTGAAATCGCTCATAGATAATTTCTACTGTTCAAGAAACTCGAACACTCGTCGCTGTGACGAAACTTACCAATTTCTTAGGCGTTTTGAATCTTGATTTCGATGTCAACGCCGGCAGGCAACTCTAGACGCTGCAAACTATCAATCGTTTTGGCGTTCGGGTCGATGATGTCGATCAAGCGCTTATGAATTCGCATCTCGAAGTGTTCGCGCGAATCTTTGTCGACGTGCGGGCTGCGAATTACCGTAAACCGATGCTTGTCTGTCGGCAAAGGAATCGGACCCCGCACCGTGGCACTCGTACGAGTCACAGTTTCGACGATTTTCTTCGCGTAATCGTCGATGTTCTGATGATCAAACGCCTTTAGACGGATTCGAATGCTCTGTGCCATCAGCGTTTACTGGTTCTGGACGATCTACTTGATGATTTTCGTTACTCGTCCGGCGCCAACTGTGCGGCCACCTTCACGAATCGCAAAGCGAAGACCTTCGTCCATCGCAATTGCCTTGCCGAGTTCGACCGTCATCGTTACGTTGTCGCCGGGCATAACCATTTCGGTGCCCTTTGGCAATTCAACAGTGCCGGTTACGTCGGTTGTTCTAAAGAAGAACTGTGGTCGGTAGTTGTTGAAGAAAGGCTTATGGCGTCCGCCTTCTTCTTTCTTCAACACATAGACCTGACCTTCGAAGTTCGTGTGCGGAGTAATTGAACCCGGCGCACAAAGAACTTGGCCGCGCTCAACTTCCTCTTTTTTGGTACCACGCAAAAGCGCGCCAATGTTGTCGCCTGCTTGACCTTCGTCGAGCAACTTGCGGAACATTTCTACACCCGTGCAAACGGTCTTTTGAGTGTCGCGCAGACCAACGATTTCGATTTCGTCACCTGTGTGCACTTTGCCTTGCTCAACTTTGCCAGTTACTACGGTGCCGCGACCAGTGATCGTGAACACGTCTTCAATTGGCATCAAGAACGGCTTCTCAAGTTCACGCTTCGGCTCTGGAATTGAATTGTCGCATGCTGTCATCAGTTCCATGATTTTTTCGGCCCAAGCGGCGTCGCCTTCGAGGGCTTTGAGTGCCGACACGCGTACTACCGGGCAGTTCTTGCCGTCGAACTCATATGAGGTCAACAAATCGCGAACTTCTTCTTCGACAAGTTGAAGCATTTCTTCGTCATCAACCATGTCTGACTTGTTGAGCGCAACGACGATGTACGGCACACCAACTTGCTTGGCGAGCAGAACGTGCTCGCGAGTTTGTGGCATCGGGCCGTCAGTTGCTGCCACCACCAAGATCGCACCGTCTACCTGTGCGGCACCAGTGATCATGTTCTTGATGTAGTCAGCGTGACCTGGCATGTCTACGTGTGCGTAGTGACGCTTCTCGGTGTTGTACTCAATGTGAGCGATCGAGATCGTAATACCACGAGCTTTTTCTTCAGGAGCCTTGTCAATTTGATCGAAAGGTGTGTACTCGGCGAGACCCTTGCCGGCGAGCGTCTTTGAAATCGCTGCAGTCAGGGTTGTCTTGCCATGGTCAATGTGGCCCATCGTGCCGACGTTAACGTGTGGCTTGACGCGCTCGAATTTCGCTTTGCTCATGGTTCTTATCTCCTGTTATCGCTGGTTACTGTTAAAACTTTGGCCTGCTCGGTTATTCGCCGCGCACGCGCTTGATGATTTCGGTTGATATTGCTTCGGGCACTTGCTGATACGAATGAAACTGCATCGTGTAAGTCGCACGCCCTTGAGTGCGAGAACGCAGGTCTGTACTGTATCCGAACATTTCCGAAAGC
>CAMBWL010000148.1 GCA_945871625.1 Bifidobacterium breve | reverse complement strand
CCTGGTTTCCAGAAGAATCGTTTGACAAAAGTCTCGTATTGTTCTTCGATTGTGCCGTCGCTGCGAGAAATTACGACGCCAAGTTGCAGAACATAGTCGTTGGTGCCGGAGAGCCCAGTAGTTTCGGTGTCGACAACCGCAAACTTGAGCTCGCCAAGCGGCTTATTTTTTAGAAACTCAAGCATTGAATGAAAGTTAGCCGACCTGTGTTGCAGTCTTACTAGTGAGAATTATTTGGATGCGAGTGCTTTGGCAAAGTTTTCGCGATCAAAGTAGTCGCGCCACAGTGCGATTTTTGAGTCGCTGACGACGAACAGACCTGCGACATCGAGTTCAACCCAACGGCTATCGATTTGAAACCTGTCGGTGCGTTCGTTCATTACCACACCGTGCTCGAGATCGCCGGTGGCGACTTGGTGGTGGATGATCCACTCGTAGGCCGAACATTCGGCGAGAAACCCCCCGAGTGTTTGTTCGATGGCGGCACGACCAAAAACTTTGGTGATCGGCACGTTGTCGTATTCACAGTCTTGCGACATTAGGTCAAGCGCCGCCGTCAGATGATGTGCCTGAATGAGTTCAAAAAATGAAGTTACGAGTGAGTCGGGGTCTTTTGCGACAGATGCCATATCTTCAATCATGACACGCCAAGAAGCACGACCCGAGCGTTGTGGACTGTGTTTAGCGACTTCTAGGTGTCAGTTTGATTATTTATTTGCTCGGGGCGTAAGACTTTTGCGCGGATTCCAATCGGGGCGATTAATTTGAATCCCGCAAGGTGTCGTTGTTCTTCGTTTTCACCACCCCAAAAACCGTATTCGTGATTTAAGCGTGCGAACTCGCGGCAGTCAGATTTGACAGAACAGCATTTACAGATCGAAGAGGCTTTGATCTCGCGCTTGATTCGCGCTTGTGGACGCTCTGAGTTTTGCCCAAAAAATAAGTGACGCTTGCCTTTGCAGTTCGACTTGTCACACCAGTCTCTGAGTCGCAAGAGTGCTTGTAGCGCTTCGACGCTGAGCGGCTGATCAGGAAATTCGTCAGGTTGTACGCCTGAATCCTCGGGACTATAAGGCATAAATGGCACAGTATTAAGTCAACTATTAGTTTGTAAAACTTTGCGTGAAGATATTTTGAATTACAGAAGTGTGATTTAGAGAAGTTCAGCAGCCAAGCTGGCAACTTCACTGCGTTCACAGGCCTCAAGCGTGATGTGGCCGAAGCAACTTTGTCCGGCAAACGCCTGTACCAACACGGCAAGCGCGTTGTTGGTTTCGCCCATGTAGGGTGCGTCGATCTGACTGGTGTCGCCTGTGAAGATCACTTTCGTGCCTTCCCCGATTCGGGTCAAGATTGTCTTCAAAGTTGTCGGCTCTAGGTTCTGGGCTTCGTCGACAACGACAATTTGGGCTTGCAGGCTGCGGCCGCGCAAGAAGGTGACCGATTCGAGCGTTAACTGACCACGGGCGATTAAGTCGTCGATCAGCCCGCGGGCGTCGCTGCTCGAGCGATCATCGGTGAGTGCGACCACAGCGTCGTGAATTGCTGACATCCATGGATCAAGTTTTTCTTCAAGACCACCGGGAAGAAAACCAACATCAGCGCGACCCACTGGAACGAGTGGTCGATAGACGGCGAGGCGTTCGAAGCGATGTTGTTCTACGACTTGTTCAAGACCAGCGGCAATCGCCAAAACAGTTTTGCCGGTGCCCGCGCGACCGTCGAGCGCAACGACCGTGATTTGCGGATCAAGCAAAAGTTCGAGGGCAAAGCGCTGTTCTTTGTTGCGAGCGCGTAGTCCCCAGGCTTCTGGGGCCGATTGTTGCATCAGGCGTAACTCGTTGTCTCGGCATCGGGTGAGTGCAGACTGCGAGCCACAGCGCAATACGGCGAAATTGTTCTCATAGAGGCCTTCGGCATCCTTGATTGCTGATTTTTCGATGCCCTCCGACTTGTAGAGGCTGTCGATTATCTCAACTGAAGTATCGAAAGTCGACCAGCCCATCGGTTTTTCAGAGCGACCACCGTTAACCGGTCGATGTTCGAGCGCGGTCAGCCCCAGGTGGGCTGCTTTGATGCGCAGCGCTGCGTCGTTAGAGACGATGCAGGTCGGCGAAACCGAGGCCTGACCCAATGCGGCACCGATTATTCGGTTATCGGGCACCTCGGGGTCGAGCCCATGCTCAATAAGCAGGTGTCTTTGAATGCCGTTGACCTCAATTTGCACGGTCGACCCTGATTCGTTGTTGCTGACAGGCGTCGGTTCTTTGAGTGAGCCACCTGCTTTGCGACGCAGATCCTCGATCATGCGAAGCGCACTGCGAGCAGAGCGACCGACATCATCCATTCGTGTTTTGAGTCCGTCAAGTTCCTCGATCACTGTTAATGGAATAACGATCGCACAGTTTGGAAAATTATGCAGACAGTTGGGATCGGCGACTAGAACTGAAGTGTCAAGCACAACTCGCGAGCCAACTGGAGTTGTAGGAGATTCAGCGAACAGCTCGTTTGCTTTTTCAGAAATCAAATTTGAAGATGACAACAAAATTAAGTGTGGTCGCTGGGCGACTGGCATTGGTGGATAGCAAGCGTCAAAAGTGCTCGATAGAGGGCGAATTTATGGGATTTTTAAAAATTTGTTTAAAATTTCTTTTGGGACCCAAAAATTAACTCGCCCAGCAAATTTTTTGGCTGATCAGCGATGTCGGCTCGGGGTGTTGGGTGGATGTTTGTCCATCGGCAAGATTTGTTGCCCTGAAGACGTGGCTAGCAAGTTCGTGGTTGTATAAAAGCCATATGTTATATGGGTTCTACGGTGTTCTTTGCTTACTAGCCGAATGCAGCTGGGGCATTCATTGGAAAATAAAATTGACTTAGAAGTTTCACTCGCAAGATATTTTTCGAGAAATTTTGGATGCAAAATCAATTTTGGGTCAGGTCGCTCAAAAATTTCGAAATTGCGCGTAATACTTGCAATTTCTTTTCAAACCTACTCAAATAGATGTTCAACGGTAATCCGTAACCGAAGAAAGCAAGGTAATAGAAATGACTAAAGCAGAATTGATTGATGCAGTGTCACAGAAAGCAGG
>CAMBWL010000147.1 GCA_945871625.1 Bifidobacterium breve | reverse complement strand
CGGAGAGAACCGATCACTAGTGCTGCCAAAACGCCGCGAGCTGCAATTTTAAACTTGATGCGCGAAAAACGGATCCATCAAATGCCGTTGCTCGATGAACTTGGCAGAGTCGTAGATGTACTAACAGTCGACGACATGATTGGCGCGCTACAAAAGCCAAATGCCGTAGTGATTATGGCGGGTGGACTTGGCACTCGCCTGCATCCGCTGACGCAGGACACACCCAAACCAATGCTCAAAGTGGGTGGCAAGCCAATTCTTGAGACGATTATTCAGTCGTTCGTTGATCAGGGATTCATTAATTTTTTTGTTTCGATCAACTACAAAGCAGAAATGATCTCTGAATACTTCGGTGACGGTTCGAAATTTGGCGTCACAATCACATATTTAAACGAAAAGACCCGGCTTGGCACTGCCGGTGGGCTCTCGTTGTTGCCGAAGAATATTCACGCTCCGGTAATAGTTATGAACGGTGATCTACTCACACGAATTTCAGTCGATGCACTACTCGACTTTCATGAACGCGAAGACGCGGTTGCGACAATGGTCGTTCGCGAAGACCACTATCAGATTCCCTATGGGGTCGTTCAAGTCGACGGCACACAAATCATCGGCGTCGAAGAAAAGCCGACGCAGCGGAACCTGGTCAATGCCGGCATATACGTGATCAGCAAACTGGGTCTAGAAAATATTCCAAGTGACACTTTTTATGACATGCCTACTCATTTTGCAAAACTTTCCGCTGATGGTCATCGCACGGCTGCGTTTCCGTTGCATGAATACTGGGTGGACATCGGTCGTCTTGACGAACTTGAACGCGCGCAACGAGAATGGCCGCAGGAACTTCAGTGAAGGTTGCCATAGTTGGTGCTGGCTCAATTGGCTTGCGACATCGAAGAATACTTAATGGTTTAAATCACGAAGTAGTTCTAATTTCTAGGCACGACCCTGCGGCGAAATATGAATTACTAGATAGTGCTCTGGTTAACGAAAACTTTGACTATGTAGTCATCGCCAGCGAAACCTCGCGACACTCCGACGATTTGAACAGTCTGGTCAAAAACAAGTTTGCAGGCCGAGTATTAGTTGAAAAACCACTGTTCGCGAAAAGTGGTCACACGAAAGAAAACGTCTTTATGCTGGCGGCGGTCGGTTACAACTTGCGCTTTCATCCGGCGATTTTGTGGCTTAAACAAACTCTGCCGAGTCTTGGCGCAATCACGTCGGCAAACTTATACGTGGGTCAATATCTGCCGAGTTGGCGACCAAACAGCGACTACCGAAACTCGAGCTCGGCCAGACAAACTTCGGGCGGTGGCGTATTGCGCGATCTGAGTCACGAATTAGATCTTGCGTTAAATATTTTTGGTGATTGGCAAAAGTTGACTGCACTAGGCGGCAAATTCAGCAATCTTGAAATAGACACCGAGGATACATTTTCAATTTTGATACAAACCGAACTCTGCTCGGCGGTGTCAATTCAGATGAACTATCTGGATCGAATCAACCAGCGAAGCATCAATATAAACGGCAACGAAGGATCAATCAACATAGATCTGATTTCAGGCTCGGCGAATTTCAACGACCAAGAAATGAAGTTTGAAATCAAGCCTGATGATACTTATCTTGCTCAACACCAGGCGATGTTCGCCGGAGATTTAAAAAACATCTGCTTATTGTCTGAAGGTTCAAAAATTGTCGAGATGATTGAAGCCATAGAAAAGTCTGTACGCAAACAAAAGTGGATTCAGCGATGAAAATTCTCTGCACGATTTGTGCTCGAGCAGGTTCAAAAGGTGTGGCAAACAAAAACCTGCGCCTGATCAATTCGAAGCCATTGATTGTTTATTCAATCCAACAAGCGCAGGCCACGAAACTATTCGATCAAATCGTCGTAAGTAGCGACAGCGCAGACATTCGAAATGTGGCACTTGCCAATGGTGCAACATTCGTCGTTGAACGCCCCCTTGAGATGGCCACGGATACCGCGCCGAAACTGCCCGCAATCCGACATTGCGCCTTGTCAGCAGAAAAGAAATTCGGTAATTTTGACATCATCATCGACTTAGATGCGACCGCACCATTGCGCGACCCTGAAGACATAATTGGTGCCCTTGAACTACTCACCTCAACGAACGCTGACAATGTAATTACTGGTACTCCCGCTCACAGATCGCCATATTTCAATCTCGTTGAGACCGATGCAAATGGCATAGCCCATCTTTCAAAACCACCGCAAGTTACCGTCGACCGCCGACAAGACTCACCGCAATGCTTCGATATGAACGCTTCAATTTATGTCTGGCGACGCAAGGCGCTGCTTGAAAACGAGAGCTTGTTCACGGTTAGCACTCGGCTTTTTGTGATGCCTCCTGAGCGATCACACGACATCGATTCGCAAGCAGATTTTGAAATGGTTGAATGGATGATGACGAAAGGCAAAAAGTGAGCGATCAACAAAGCAAAGATTTGTTTAGTCTCGCTGGAAGAGTTGTCCTAGTCACAGGCGGCGCGGGTCTGCTTGGCCAAGTTTTTTGTCAAGCGTTCGTTGAAGCAGGCGCAAACATTGCGATCGTTGACTTAAACAAAGATGCTGCAAACGCAGTTGCGTCAAAAATAGCCAAGTCAAAAAATCAAAAGGTGATCGCGGTTGAATGTGACGTCACTTCGCCTCAATCAGTCTCAAAAATGGTTCAAAGTGTTGTCACCCAACTTGGTCGGATTGATGTTCTAGTCAACAATGCGGCTTCAAAAGGTTCGAATCTTGACGCTTTTTTTGAACCATTTGAAAGTTACTCGTTGCAAACTTGGCGCGAAGTGATGTCAGTCAACATCGACGGATTATTTTTGGTGGCTCAAGCAGTTGGCAACCAAATGAAAAAGCAAGGTGGTGGTTCGATTATTCAGACCTCCTCGATCTACGGGGTGGTCGCACCAGACCAACGCATCTATCAAGATTCTGAATACAACGGCAGGGCGATAAATACCCCGGCTGTTTACTCTGCTTCTAAAGCAGCCGTGAATGGGTTGACGAGTTACTTGTCGACATATTGGGCAACAAGCAAGATCCGCGTCAACTCGTTGACCCCAGGTGGCATCGCCTCGG
>CAMBWL010000146.1 GCA_945871625.1 Bifidobacterium breve | reverse complement strand
CAATTTGGTGAGTGCATTTCAATACCGGGTGACCTTTCAACACAAGCTGGTGTAACAGCTTTTGCTGCAGAAATGGCCAAGCGCGAATCTGCGATCGATATTTTGGTCAATAATGCTGGCGCGGCCTGGATGGCGGAGTTTGATTCTTTTCCCGAGTCGGGCTGGGATAAAACAGTCGACCTAAACATGAAGGCGCCATTTTTTCTTACGCAAGCGCTCGCACCTCAACTTCGTGCGGCTGCAACTAAGAACAACCATCTGGCAAAAGTGATCAACATTGCATCAATCGACGGTGTGTCAGTCAATGAGATGGAAACTTATCCATATGCGGCGAGCAAGGCTGGTTTAATTCACATGACCAAGCGCATGGCTTTGCGTCTGATCGAAGACAAAATCGCCGTCACCGCTATTGCGCCCGGTGCATTCGCTTCAGAGATGAACAAGATCGCTCGCGATCACGGCGAGATGGTTGCATCACAAATACCGGCAAAGCGCGTCGGCACGCCCGAAGATATGGCGGGTGCCGCAATTTATTTGGCTTCTCGCGCTGGCGATTATGTCGTTGGCTCGACAATCATCGTCGACGGTGGCGTTACGTACGCCCGCTAGCTATCGCCCGATAACTATTTTTTAGCGGGGTCGTAAGACGACAAGAAGTTGCCAAGTCGGCCAATGGCTTCAGTCAAGTCTTTCGCATGCGGCAGAGTCACGATGCGCAAGTGGTCTGTCGTTGGCCAGTTGAACCCAGTGCCCTGCACGACCAATACATGTTCGGCCCGCAAAAAATCAAGCACAAACTTTCGGTCGTCGGCAATCGGGTAAACACTCGGGTCGAGTTTCGGAAAGACATAGAGCGCACCCTTGGGTTTGACGCACGAAACACCCTTGATTTTTTCGAGGGCTGTTATTGCTGCGTCGCGTTGTTCGAGCAACCGACCACCGGGTAAAACCAAATCGCGAATGCTCTGTCTACCACCCAACGCAGTTTGAATCGCATGTTGCGCCGGCACGTTGGCACACAACCGCATGTTGGTCAACATGTTGATGCCTTCGATATAGCTTGTCGCGTGTTTGCTCGGGCCAGTCATCAGCATCCATGCGGCGCGAAAGCCGGCAAGGCGATATGCCTTTGATAAACCATTGAAAGTCAGCGTAAAAACATCAGGTGCGATCGCCGCAAAGGTCGTGTGCACTGCGTCGTCATAAAGAATCTTGTCGTAAATCTCGTCAGCCATCACGATCAACCCGCGCTCTGCTACAAGATCAGCGATCTCTCGCAAAATCTCGGGGCTGTAGACGGCGCCAGTCGGATTGTTCGGGTTGATCACGACGATGGCTTTAGTGCGCTCGGTAATTTTGGCGCGAATGTCTTCGATCATCGGCATCCAGCCATTTGTTTCGTCGCACAAATAATGCACTGGTGTGCCACCCGAGAGACTTGTCGCGGCAGTCCACAGCGGATAATCAGGCGCCGGAATCAAAACTTCATCGCCGTGATCTAACAACGCGTTCAGCGCAATTTGAATCAACTCACTTACGCCGTTACCCAGCCAAACATCATCAACATCGGTTATGTCGATGCCGCGCTCTTGATAATTTTGCACAACTGCGGTTCGCGCCGACAAAATGCCTTGCGAATCTGAATACCCCTGCGATGTCGGCAGATTGCGAACCACTTCGACCAAAACTTCTGGCGGAGTTTCAAAACCAAACGGTTGCGGGTTGCCGATATTCAGTTTGATTATGCGGTGACCTTGCGCCTCGAGTCGCTTTGCTTCTTCAAGCACCGGGCCACGAATGTCATACAAGACATTGGCCAACTTCTGCGACTGCATGATTTCCATGGATAAATAGGCTATGCCGATAGTTCTGAGTGCGGTCCCCCATAAAATTACATCTATAGAACCTTCAAAAATTGTGCTGTTTTATAAGTTTGCGCCGATTGCCGACCCCGAGGCGATTCGACTCTGGCAGCGCGCACTCTGCGAGCGCTTCAACCTCAACGGCCGCATCATCATCTCGAAGCAGGGCATCAACGGCACCGTCGGTGGACGAATGACGAATGTCAAAAAATATGTTCGCACCACGAAAGAGTTCGCACCGTTCAAAGAAATCGACTTCAAATGGTCAGAGGGTGAGGGTGACGAGTTTCCGCGACTTGAAATTCGAGTTCGCGACGAGATCGTAACTTTTGGTGCATCAAACGAAATCGTGGTTGATCAAACCGGTGTTGTCGGTGGTGGCGTGCACTTAAAACCAGTTGAAGTTAACCAACTTGTAGCTGAACGTGGTGATGAAGTCATATTTTTCGATGGCCGCAGTGCCCATGAGGCGCGAATCGGAAAGTTCAAGAACGCGATAATCCCAGATGTCACGACAACGCCAGATTTTATTAGTGAGCTCGACAGCGGAAAGTACGATCACCTCAAAGAAAAACCAATCATCACATATTGCACTGGCGGAATTAGATGTGAAGTGCTTTCGGTGTTGATGAAGAATCGTGGCTTCAAAGAGGTCTACCAAATTGACGGTGGAATCGTGCGCTACGGCGAAGAGTACGGCGACGATTCACTATGGGAAGGTTCGCTCTATGTTTTTGACAAGCGACTAAAAATCGACTTCAGTGACCACGCCAAAGTTCTCGGCAAGTGTGATTATTGCTCGGCAAGCACAAACCAGTTTTACGACTGCGCGAATCTTGAGTGTCGATGTTTGTTTTTAGTTTGCTCAGAGTGCGCTACTAAAACACCAAAAATCACATGCCCGAATTGTCGGGCAAAAGATAATTAACTGTTTAGAAAAAGTTTCTTCCAACCTTCGTTGTCTTTTACTAATCCATCACGAATCGATGCCAGCGCACCAGAGCGCAACCGCTGTTTGCTCGCCAAGTGAGCAGCCGCATTTAAAGTTGTGGTTGATTTTGCAAACTCAACTGCGGCGGGCATAAGTTCGGCTTCGGTTGATACAACACGATCTACGAAGCCTGTCTCAACGCCATTTTGCGGCGTAAAAGTCTCGGCTAAAAGCACTGCACGCGAGAGCGCCGCAGGTGTCAAACGTTGACGCAAAATTTCGATCGTTGAAAATGGCATAGTCATGCCAATTGCTACTTCGTTGGCAACATATTT
>CAMBWL010000145.1 GCA_945871625.1 Bifidobacterium breve | reverse complement strand
GCCCACATTGCGAGCTCGCAGAGCTTTTCGAGCACGCCCGCGTCTAATGGGCGATCTTTGTCGACCATCATGTCAGTGCGTCTTGACCGAATTAATTCACGCAACTCGTCAAAATTCATATCGAGCTTTCTGTCTAGTGCGCAATATGTGCGCGGACGCGTGGATGGAAAAGTCTAATTATCTTGGTGGCGCGATTGAGTTGGCGTTGAGTTCGGGCATTTCGCCGGCTCAGTAATTGGCCGAGTTCAATAATTTGACTGATGGTTTCTGCGTTTGCAGAATCGCTCTTCTTGCAGGCATTGCCAAGACGAAGCAACAGATCGCCGCGCTCATAAACGGCACAGATCATTGCAAACTTGCTAATCGTCGACGCGTCGCTCGACTCAGCGACTTTTTCAGGGGCCCTCATGAAAAGTGCATCGCTGAATGTTGCTTGACCCAAACCGTTGTAAGCGTCTGGCGACCACCGATAAATATAAGTGAAGTCAATGAACTCAAGACCTACTTCTCGTAGAAACGAAAATACTTGGTCAAATAATGGCTGACCCTTATATAGTTCGCAGAACTCGACCTCAATGTCGATCGCCAAAGCATGCTCGAGACTTTTGGCCGAACCATGCATCACGTCTAGTTCGGCGCCTTGAACATCAAGTTTAATTACATCGAAAGTTGTCTTGAGTTGTTGTGCGATTCGGTCAACTGTTTCGCACGGCAGTGTTACCTTGTCGACGATGTCGTTGCGCTCTGGTTCGGGAAACAAATCGGTGAACTGACGATTTGGTTCGTAGATCGACGAAACCATTGGCTTGCGACAGAGGTTAAGAGTTACTTCACCCACGGAGTGCCAGAGAGCCTTGGTAATTAAAGTTTCTGAGTTGTATGACGATGAGCTGTTTGAAGTGAGCATGCTTGTTGATGATCGTGAGTCTGGTTCAACTGCAAAGTAATCAATGTGTTTTTTGAAAACAGCCCAGCGATCGTATGCTCCGTGAGCGGCGCCGACATCCAGCAGCGAGATAGTCGTTGAACCGATTATTTTTTGAACGAGCGAAGCTTGTTGTTTGTCAAAAGATGAAGTTGCGAGATTTTTGATCGCCTGTTTAAAGCTTGACATGGGACAATTTTCAGTTTTTGTGGAGGGCCGAGTTGAGGCCGCCCCAAGAGCCGGTGCGTTGTGATGCTTCGACCGCGCCAGATTGGCTGTTGCGACGGAACAACAAATTGTTGGCACCAGAAAGTTGGCGGGCTTTGACGATTGTCGCATCAGGAAGTTTGACCAGCGTGCCACCCGTGACATAGAGCCCGGCTTCGATGATGCAATCGTCGCCGAGGCTGATGCCAAGACCGCTGTTGGCGCCGAGCAGACAACGCTTGCCAACGCGGATGACTTCTTTGCCACCGCCTGAAAGCGTGCCCATGATCGAGGCGCCACCACCGATGTCTGAACCGTCGTCGACAATAACGCCCGCAGAAATTCGACCTTCAACCATTGATGTGCCGAGCGTGCCGGCATTGAAATTGCAGAAGCCTTCGTGCATCACGGTTGTGCCTGGCGCAAGATGTGCGCCGAGTCGAACTCGCGAGGCATCGGCGATGCGCACGCCACTTGGCACCACATAGTCGGTCATGCGCGGAAACTTGTCGACGCCGTGAATCGTCAGATGTTCGCCACGACGGCGCATGTTGAAAGTGACTTCATCAATTAGATCGACTGGCACGGCGCCGAGGGATGTCCAGGCGACGTTTGTTAGCAGACCGAAAATTCCATCAAGATTCATTGAATTTGGCAGAGTCAAACGATGCGACATCAGGTGCAGGCGCAAATATGCGTCTGCTGCGTCGCGCGGCGCCGTGTTCGTGTCAATCGAAATATTGACGGGCACAATTCCAACACCACGACGCGGATCGGTATGAGCCTCGGGCAAAGATGACAAAAACTCTGCAGGCGTGCTCTCGCCCCAGCCAAGTTTGCGAAAAAAGACGTCCAGCACCGAATCGTCGGGTGCCACCGTGGCGACGCCGACGCCCCATGCCAATTTAGTAACGCTCATTATTCGAACACCTCTGGTCGCAATGTTGGAAACAAAATCACATCTTTGATGCTCGTCGCGCCGCTCAAAAGCATAACGAGTCGGTCAATGCCGACGCCGAGGCCACCAGTTGGTGGCAGACCAAATTCGAGCGCTCGCAAATAATCCTCATCAATCGTGCCCGCCTCGAGGTTGCCAGCTGCTTTTGATTTTGCCTCTTCGGTAAATCGTTCGCGTTGTTCAATCGGATCGTTCAATTCAGTAAACCCGTTTGCCAGTTCATGCGTGCCAACAAACAATTCGAATCGCTCGGTCAAGAATGGATCGTTGCGGTCGACGCGGGCGAGTGGTGAAATTTCAACCGGATGACCTGTAACGAATGTCGGCTCGATCAAAGTTGACTCGGCTTTCTCGGCGAATATCTCTTCGATGATTCGCCCCGATCCCCAACGTGTTTCACAATGGATGCCATGTTTTTTGGCGATCGCCCGCAACGAATCAACCGATTGTGACGGGTGAACCTTTTCGCCGACGGCTTCGCTGGCGAGATCAATCATTCGAACGCGACGCCAAGGTTTGGCGAGATCGCACTCGGTGCCGCGAATATTTACGGTCGTCGTACCAAGTGCATCTTGGGCCGCATTGCGAATTAGCACCTCGGTGAGATCCATCACGTCGGTGTGGTCGGCAAAAGCCTGGTAGGACTCCATCATCGTGAACTCTGGATTGTGACGAGTCGATATGCCCTCGTTGCGAAATACCCGACCGATTTCAAACACGCGCTCCATGCCACCAACGATCAGTCGTTTTAAGTGCAGTTCAAGGGCGATGCGCAGAAACAATTGCATGTCCAGCGTGTTGTGGTGAGTAAGAAATGGGCGAGCTTGCGCTCCGCCGGCCTCAATATGCAAGACCGGAGTCTCGACTTCGATGTAATCGCGCTCACGCAGGGTGCGGCGGAAACTAGCGATTGTTGCATGCCGCACCTCAAAGACCCGGCGTGCTTCGTCGTTGACGATGAGATCGGCGTATCGCTGTCGATATCGCGTGTCGATATCCGTTAATCCATGAAATTTGTCGGGGAGTGGTCGCAATGACTTTGAGAG
>CAMBWL010000144.1 GCA_945871625.1 Bifidobacterium breve | reverse complement strand
ACCGGTGCAGAAATAACCGAAGAAACGACCAGCCAGATTAAAACCGTCTTGGGTTTCTTCACTACATTTTTGACTGCGTTTTCATACATCGCGCTTGGCATCGGATGTTTCGTTATTTACAATGTCTTCTCGATCACCGCCGCACAACGCCAACGTGAAAGTGCGTTACTGCGAGCAATCGGCGCGAGTCGTCGTCAAGTCACGTTTTCGCTGCTAGTTGAAGCGCTGATTGTTGGTGTGCTTGGTTCTGTGATTGGTTTCGTTGCCGGCATCGGTCTTTCGCGCGCACTGAGGGCGCTGCTTAACGCGATTGGACTCGAAATTCCGACATCGGGTTTGACTATCGAAACTGGGGCGATTACACGCACAGTTTTGATCGGCACAGTGATCACAATTCTTTCGGCAATTCTTCCGGCGCTCCGATCGGGTCGGGTGCCTCCAGTGGCCGCGATGCGCGACACCGCACTTGACACTGTTCAAAAACTCACCCGCCGAGTAGCGATTGGTTTCGTACTGATAGTTGCTGGCGCAGTCGCACTGTTCGCTGCGATGAACGATGCACCCGTCACGATTTTGGGTCTTGGCGTGCTCGGTGTGTTCGCCGGCGTTCTCGTTATCGGCCCCGCTCTTTCAAAACCAGTCGCTGTTCTGCTTGGCAAACCGGTTTCGGCATTTCGTGGCGTAACAGGTGCGATGTCGCAACAAAATGCGGCGCGTAACCCGAAGCGCACCGCCCGTACGGCGGCGCCAGTACTAATTGGTGTCGCACTCGTTACGGCATTTACCGCACTCGCAGCAAGCATCAAAAATGAAATTCGTGAATCAATCGGTAGTTCATTTCGTGGTGACTACGCGCTCAGCGTCAATAGTCGTGGCTTTGGTGGCATACCGATCATCATCACCGATCAACTAACGCAGCTTGCCGAAGTCGATCAAGCCACTGGCGTCGGTTTCATCGCTGCCAAAGTTGGCGATGAATCGCCGTTCGTCTTGGTGTTTAATCCAAAAACTTCTGATGGTTTATACGACCTTGAAATGGTCGAAGGCGCGCAACAAGGTCTGGCCAAAAATGAAATTCTTGTCGAGGCCGACAAGGCGCTGGACAAAAATCTGACTGTTGGTTCTGGCGTGCAAGTCACTCTCGTCGACGGTCGGTCGATGCAACTAACGGTTGCAGGCACATACACAGATGCCTACGGCAACTATGCGGTTAGTCGCGAACTTTTTGAAGGATCAAACACGCCGCTGTTCGACAGTTTCGTGTACATCAAAGCCGCCAAAGGTGTCAGCGACGAAAGTGCGCGAACTGCGATCTCGGCGGTCAGCGAAGACCTCGGCATCGGCAAACTTGAAAGCCGCGACGAATATATCGACACTCAAGCTGGGCAGGTCGATCAATTTCTCGCACTCATTTATGGCTTGTTGTTCTTGTCGGTGATCATCGCAATTGTTGGCATCATCATCACGCTGTTGTTGTCGGTCTTCGAACGCCGACGCGAAATTGGTCTGTTGCGAAGTGTGGGTATGACCCGCTCACAAGTGCGCACGATGGTGCGTTGGGAGAGCGTCATTACATCGCTATTTGGCGCGATCACTGGTGTGGTGCTCGGCATTTTGACCGGCATCGTGATCGTCGTATCGCTCAACGATTCAGGCTTCAGTGCATTTACGTTGCCAATCGCCAACACGCTCATAATTTTGGTTGGCGCCTTTGTAATCGGCGTGGTTGCTGCTGTGTTTCCGGCGTGGCGTGCGACGCGCACAAATATTATTGCTGCAATAGCCTCAAACTGATTTTCGAGCCTTCGCCAACTCTGAAAGATAGATATGTTCTGCCGGGTGAACTCCCGGGGGCGCATCGTGTTTGATTACATATCCCTGCGAAGTTACATCTGTATGTCGAGTCTGGCAATCAACGCACCAGTAGAGCACACGATTTGCTTCACCATGGTGGGTTACGCGAACTTGTCCGCTGCAGCGACCACAAATTTTGCCATGCTTGCCGTAAACCGCTAGTTCGGTTGGCGCAAGATGAGAGTTGCCGCGCAATACTCCTGCGGCAAGTGAAACTAGTTCTAAACATTCTTCGACTGTCAGCGAACTAACTTTTGCCCACGGATGTAATTCACACGCCCAAAGCAATTCGCAACGATGAACATTGCCGATGCCACGCATCACCCGTTGATCAAGCAGCACATCGGCAATCGTTTCATCCGGGTTCTCATAGTTCATCAACCGATCTACACAATCGTTCAGGTCGACATTTGGGTCGGCTAATTCAGGGCCGAGTCGACCGAGCATTGGATGGCGACGGAGATCAAAGTCGTGATAGGCCTCAATTTCGCTAGCGCCAAAACAAACCACAGACAGTTGATCGACGCCGATAATTATTTGAGAAAACTTTTTGGTCTTACTCCATTTTTCTCCATCATGAAAAATTCGCCAAGAGCCACCAAATTTCATTTTGGTTTTAAGTGCAATACCGTCGTCCCAAATAATTTCAATGCTCCGATTTTCTAATCGCAATTCTTCAATCGTTCTGCCGATCTTCGGAGCAACAATAAGTGATGCGCTAGTTTCAAAACTTGACATCTTTTGACCCATCAATGCTGTTCGTAATGCAGAAGCATTATGTTGCATTGACTTAACTCGCATGTTCAAATAGTAAGTGATAATCGTTTAGCAAGTCTGTATTACTAAGGCAACACTCCGACCGAGGCCAACGCAAGTCGAATTAAACGATCGTGGCCACTTGTCATTTCAAGTTTCATCTGATCGCTGGTTGCTTGCTCTGGCGTATACCAACCGAGATCAAGCGCTTGTTGCGAAGGTTGACAATCGCCCGAAACCGGCACAACAAATGCCAAACTCACGGCGTGGTGTCGCGGGTCGTGAAAGCCACTGATATCAGGGTCGGTGAAATACTCGACGATCGTGAACGGCGCCGGCTCAGACGGAATTTTCGGCAGAGCCATCGGCCCGAGATCCTTCTCAAGGTGGCGTAATAACGCTTCGCGAATTCGCTCGTTGAGTAATACCCGACCAGAAACGATCGTTCGTGAAATCGAACCGTCAGGGGCTTGGCGCAACAGCATGCCGACATGAGTGACCACTCCGAGTTCATTGACCCGCACGGGT
>CAMBWL010000143.1 GCA_945871625.1 Bifidobacterium breve | reverse complement strand
GTGCGAGTTCGCCCGAAGTTGTTGCAGTTGCCGTGCCCGACCTTGGCAAGCAAGGTGGCGCAAAGGTCATCGCAGTTCACACCGAGCAATCTTCTGGACCAAAACTCGATGAAGCAGCAATTGTTGTTTCTGGTGGTCGCGGTCTCGGCGAAGCCGGCAACTATTCATTGATCGAAGACCTTGCAAAACTTCTTAAGGGTGCTCCTGGCGCGTCGCGTGCGATCGTCGATGCTGGTTGGGTGCCTTACTCATATCAAGTTGGTCAGACCGGCAAAGTCGTGAAGCCAAGCGTTTATATCGCGGCGGGCATTTCTGGGGCGACGCAGCACATGGTTGGTATGAAGGGTTCAAAGAGCATCATTGCAATCAACAAAGATAAAGAAGCGCCGATCTTCGGTATTGCAGATCTTGGCATCGTCGGTGACGTGCACAAAGTCCTGCCAAAACTTATTGAAGCCCTCAAGTCTCGCGGGTAGTTTTGTTGCGCAGATTTCGCGCGATTTAAATTATTTGTCGAGGCTGTTTAGACGAGGGGCCAAGGGTAGTGACGGCCCGAGGGGTCGACTGGAAACCGGCCCCCATCAAGTAGCCATTTTGCGCGTTCAGCGATGGCAACAACCTCTTGTTCGTTGAGCAGCGTTGCAACTTCGAGTGGCACTGTCTGCGTGAGTGATTTGATTTGTTCGAGCAGCGGTTGGGATATTTCTTCGCCGCCGAACTCCCAGATGACGGTGCGCAACTTGAAATCGGCGGCGAAACACACGCCGTGGTCGATGCCCCAGACGCGTGAGTTTTTGTCGACCAGAACATGGCCCGACTTGCGGTCGGTGTTGTTGGCCAAAATGTCGAATGCACACATCGCACGAAATTGATCGTGCAAATCTTGACGCTGTTCAAAAATCGTAAAGTAGTGCTCGTCGGGGTCGGCCTCGATCAACAACTGCACCGAACCTTCGCCACTTGGGCCGTCGCGCAAAACGGTTGGTGGCACGAAGCCCAAACCCATCGTCTCAGAAAGTCGATAGGCGGCGACTTCACGGCGGTGAAGACCGGGTTCGAAGTCCCATAGCGGCCGTTCACCGCGCATCGGTTTATAAATTGCTTGGATTGATTTGTCATCGAGAGTAATTGACACCAAATATGTCGCGTTGCTGCTGTAGGGCATGCGCATTATTATGGCGATCTCGCCGCGCAACAAAATATTAAGTTGTTCGGCGCTATCTAGTTCATGCGTGGACACAAGTGGCCATCTTTGTTGATCGGCCGGCCACAAAAAACACACGATGGTCGACCCGACGAAACGACTTCGTCGGCGTGTTTGCAAAATGCGGCAGCCTGACCACGGGTGATGTGGGTCCGAATGTGCGAGATATCTTGCTCGGAGATCTCGGTTTCATCCTCGGATGAGACTTCGATTTCGTCGAGTTGAATAACGAGGCGATCACTGAGCGTGTCATATGCGAGACCGACGGTGCCGAGTACGAACTCTGGCTCGATCGGCTGAGACAACTGCATTGCGTCGCTAATTGGTCCGTGCGAAACATCTGGAGCATCAGCCAAAAGTTTGCGCAAATACTCTGACATCGCCGCAACTTGTTCTTTTTCGCATTTGATTGTGATGCGCTGACCTTCGGCGCGAACTTGCAAAACAAAAGTGCGTTTGCCTGGTTCGCCGAGGGCCCCCGCGGTGAACGCGTCGGTTGAATCGAACTCGAAATATACGCTCATGAGATCTGTAGATCGGCGAGGTTGCCACCAGTCGAGTTGACGGTCAACACAACTGGGCCATGCGTCGAATAAGAAACTGCGCTGACCGAACAAGTGCTGATGACGATGCGCTGAAACAGGTCGAGATGCGTGCCCATGGCGTGGGCGACAGCCGCTTTGATCGGGTCGGCGTGCGAAACACAAATCACGATGCCACCTGGGTGCGCTTTGCGCAGGTCATCGAGAGTCGAGACCATGCGAGTCTGCATCTCGGTGAAACTTTCGCCATTCGGAAATCGAAAAGTGCTGGGTGCTCGCTGCACGGTTGACCACTCTGGCAGTTTCATCAACTTGCCGAGTTCTTTGCCCGTCCATTTGCCGAAGTCACACTCAAGCAAGCCTTTATTGATGATGATTTTTTTGCCGAGGATTTTGCCGATCGGGGCAGCGGTCTCGCGAGCACGCTCGAGCGGCGAAGAATAAATTGCCGAGACTTTGTTTAGTTTGCTGAGTCGCTTGGCGACTTCGAGTGCTTCGTTTTGGCCGACATCACTAAGGTGCAGGCCAGCAGCACGACCAGGCAGCAGTTTGCCGGTACTCGGCGTCTTACCGTGACGCACCATGATGATCACGGTCGATGCCTGGGGCTTGGTTTTCTTGGTCGTCATTTCAGATCTTCAAACTATCGGCACAGCGCATAATCTCGTGGTGTGGCGCTTCAGAGTGAATTCAACAAACTTGCTAACGAGATAACCGAATGTCACAAGTGCACACGACTCGTTAAATGGCGTGAAAAAGTTTCGATTGAAAAGCGAGCCTCGTATGCGAGTGAAACTTATTGGGGAAAGCCAATCGCAGGTTTCGGCGATACTCGCGCCAAAATTCTCGTCTTGGGCCTTGCGCCGGGGGCACATGGTGCAAATCGAACTGGTCGAATTTTTACTGGCGACCGAAGCGGCGACTGGCTCTTTAGGGCGATGCATAAAGCAGGTTTGGCTTCGCAACCTGAATCGATTTCGCGCAACGACGGGCTGAAACTATCCAACGCATGGGTGTCGACTGCCGTGCGCTGTGCACCACCCGACAATAAACCGACACCGAATGAGCGCAAGAAGTGCTCGAATTATTTGACTCGTGAACTTGAGTTGCTGAGTCAAGTAAAAGTAATCATCTGCTTGGGCGCATTTTCGTTGACCGCGGTTTGCGACGAACTAGAGATTCGACCACGCCCAAAGTTCGGTCATGGCGTCGTGGTGAATCACGAGGAGTACAAAATCGTTTGCTCGTATCATCCGAGTCAGCAAAATACTTTCACGGGCAAACTCACCGAAAAAATGGTTGACAGTGTGTTTAAAACCGCGGTGAAGCTAGCGAAATAGTAAAATTATAAAGCGAGCAGTTCGCCGCCACCGTAGACCACGGCGACTGCGGCCAAGA
>CAMBWL010000142.1 GCA_945871625.1 Bifidobacterium breve | reverse complement strand
TTACGAATCACAACACCAGAAGTTTCTGCAACGGCACGATCGGTGTTGGCACTTTCGAGAACCGACGGTGATGCGTTGACTGAAGTTCGAAGTGCGGCACCACCATAAACTTGACAGTCTTGGGTGTCGCAAGTTTTCGCCAGACCTGCGTAGCGATTTTCGGTGACTGAATATGATCGAGCGGCGACTGCTTGGGCACGCAACGCATTCATGCCTGCACCGCCCGCAGTGTCACCCCATGATGCCGGTGATTCGCGTGGCACGACGCCGCGTAGATAATCGTCAAGACGAGCGATGTTGATCGTGCGATTTTCATTTTTTGAATTGTTCATTGCGCGAACAATGCCGCGGTAATAACGCACTTGATTTGCGCTCGCCGATTTGGGTTCGCAAAGGCCGACCGTGTCGAGTGCTGATGCGGCGGGGTCTTGACTAGCGTTGGTTAGAAACGATGCGGTTTCATTGAACTCACCGATCAGCGTGAAACCAGCGGCTTCAGGTGAGTCAGGTTCGTTGAGACACTTGCGTTCTCCTGAACCCCAAACTTGATAGACGCGCTGTGCGCCGGGCTTTTCGCGGGCGACCATGCTGGTAAACCGTCGACCCTGGTCCGGGTCTTCGAGCAATCGCATCGTGCCAGAGTCTGAAACGACGCCGGTTTGCTTGTTGTTCATCACACTCAGCCAAGTTGTCATCTCTTGGTTTGGCGCCTCAAGATTTGATCGTGAGTTGCCCGTTGCTCCACCGTAATAAAAGTCGAGAATTTGCTCCCACGACCAGCCGTGAACAGTTGCCCAGCCGTAAGCACCGTATTGGCTCAGACCGCGACCATGGCCAAAACCGCGACCGTAAATAATCACACCGCCGGGAAGTTGCCCCTGTTCGGCATGGGCGAGTGGCGCAGGTGCGAGCCCCGCAAAGAGAGTTGCGATGCCGAATAATGCGACGAAGCGTCGTTTAAATGAGATTTGGGGTATGCGCATAGAGAATCAGAACTCCCTCGCCCGCGCAAATAGTCTACTTGAAGTTAGGCGACAACTTCGGTTGCGGGAAGCGTGTCACGTTGTTGCACGACAACACCACTCAAGACGAAACTGATGCCAATCAAGTCTGTGATACTTGGCACCTGATTTAAAAACAGCAATCCAAAAATAGTTGCCGTGACCGGTAGCAACGCGAGCAACAAAGAAAATCTGCGCACCGGAATGCGTCGCAATGTGAATTGATCGATGCCGTAGCCAATTGCATTGGACAAAATGCCGACCAAAAAACATGTTGCGAGAATCCACGGTGCGCTGAATGCGGGGCCACTCGATGGCGCACCGAATGGGGCGATGAAAAGAGCGCCAATCAACAGGCCGATGCCAAGGCCAGAAACGCCACGGTCAAAACTTGCGACCTTCGACCCGATCACGATGTATAGCGCCCACATGATTGAAGCCAGAAAAATAAAAAACAAACCTAACGGCTCGTTGCCGAGTTCGAGACCGGACAAAATCACGACACCGATTACGGCCAAGACGAGGGCGATGGCATTGCGGCGTGTGCGGGTGCGAAGTGCGGCGACGGTTATTGGTCCGATGAATTCGATCGCTACACCTTTGCCCAGATCAAGATGTTGAATTGCCAAGTAGAAGAACAAATTCATTAGAGCTGTTGAAATACCGAACAGACTGACGCTGATCAATTGTTGACGCGACCAGTGGCCGTCGAGTCTCAAAGATTTAAATGAGAACGCAAGCAAAAAAATTGCCGCACCGATCACGCGTAGCCAGGCGACACTGGCTGGGGCAAGATCGTCGAATAGACCAACTGCGATGACCGCACCGCAGTACTGACCTAAGGCTGAAACTACGAATAGAAGTTCGGGCGGAGCATTATTTGCAAAACGATTCAATCCGCGCGAGGCGGCACTAGAGCTCAATCGAAAAGATCTGGGTCAGTGCGACAAATTTCTTCCCACAGTGGTTGAAATTGCAACCAACCTGCGGCTGGATGCGCGGTGTTATCGCGAGTGTAAATTGCATCTTTGTGAGAAATTAATTTTGGTTCGCCTGCGGCTTCAGCCATCAATTGTGCTTGACAGGTGCGCTCCATGGTGATGAACCAGAATGCCGCGGCGTCAACCGTGTCGCTGACGGTGAACAAACCGTGATTTTGGTGAATCGCCGCTTTGCCTTTTGGAAACTTGGCGGCGATTTCTTGTCCAGCAGAGATTTCGAGCACGACCGCGCCACCTTGCTCGGTGATCACAGTGTGATCTTCATAGAAGTAGCACGAGTCTTGGGTGATCGGGTCGAGTTTGCGACCAAGCGACGACCATGACTTGCCGAACGGCGAGTGGGCGTGAGCAGCAGAAATGACATCGGGACGGGCCTGATGGATTGCTGCATGGATGCAAAATGCTGCACGATTGACAGGCTGCGAACCGTAAACGACGTCACCATCGTGGTTGACGAGAATCAAATCGCTGACTCGCATGTAGCGGAAACTTTTTGCAAATGGGTTGACCCAGAAGTGATCCGTGAACTCCGGGTCGCGCACGGTGATGTGACCGGCAACGCCTTCGCCGAAACCGAGGCGACCAAAAATGCGCATTGCACCGGCAAGTTTTTCTTTGCGATGCTGACGCTCTTGTTCGAGTGTCGCAAATTTTGGTAGCGCGAGTTGCGTCACAGTTTTTGGCGTCAACTCGATGCCGTCGATCGTTTGTTTGGTGGTTTGGTTCTCGATGATTGCCATGGCTTTAGGTTACGACAAGGCGAGCAGGGCTGCGTTGACGAGTTGATCGGGAAGCAGGTCAAAAGTGCCGTAAAGTTCTGCAATAGAGCCTGATTGACCGAATTCGTCAACACCCACAGGCACAGTTCGAGCGCCGAAAATTGATCCCAGCCAAGCCAACGAATGGCTCGCCGAGTCTTGCGCCGTGAGAATCGGTAGGCGACGCTCTGATTCATTTAGTAGCGCGCCGAAGTGGCCGACATCGCGGGTCGTCACCCCGTTGCGGGTTGCACTTTGTTGCGCGGTGCGCCAGCCCCGATAAATACGATCGGGCGAGCAAATATCCAGCACCAGCGCGTTGATACCTTCGGCTTCGAGCAGTTTCGCCGCGGCCACTGCCTCGGGTATGACGCTTCCGGTTGAGGCGATAA
>CAMBWL010000141.1 GCA_945871625.1 Bifidobacterium breve | reverse complement strand
CTTGTTTTGGCGTGCGACATGCTGGTGGCCTCAACACGTTCAGCGTTTGGTTTGGCCGAGGCAAAGCGAAACTTAATCGCTGGCGCTGGTGGCCTTTTCAGATTGCCTCGGGCGATAGGTCGCGCAGTGGCAATGGAGGCGATTCTCACAGGAGATCCCTTCACTGCTCAGCGAGCCTACGAACTTGGCATGGTCAACAAACTCTCCGAACCTGGTTCGGTGCTTGATGCTGCAATTGAACTTGCCAACCGAGTCTGCATGGCTGCTCCGCTCGCGGTTTGGGCGAGTCGCAAAATTGTGCTCGCATCAGCCACCGAGTCGGACGAAACACTTATTGGTATGACCAACAAAGCTTTCGGCGGTGTCCTATCTTCTGAAGATACAAAAGAAGGTCTCACGGCGTTCATCGAAAAACGTCCACCTAATTGGCAGGGAAAATAATTTAATCGCGCAAATCGGTCGTCACGGTGATTAACCGAGCGACTAGACCCGCTCGTTCGTAAAGGTTTTTAGTTTCTCGGTCACCTGGTAAGGCGAGAGCATCCAAAGCAACGATTTTTAAACCCTTCGCCCAATCCACAGTCGCAGAGATCAAGGCATCACCCACACCGAGATTGCGCGCATCTTTGGTGACGAAAACTTGTTCAATTGTCGCGGTCTCCCCGATCACAGTCGTACTCAATCGCGCCAGTAAATAACCCATCACGGTTTGATCGATGCCCGCCACAAAAATACCCACAGAATTATTGTTCAGCGCCGCCAACCAATTGGGCGCAACCGCGACTATTTCTTTGGCCAGACGACTGCCACCACGAAATTCGTCCATTGAAGATCTACCTTCAGACTCGAGTAGTTCGAGTATTTCGCTATCCAACTCAGATCCTCGACGAACAAAGACCTGCATATTCTCACAAACCTAGTCTGATTGATTTGCAAATAGCGGACAAGCGTCGTCCTCAACTGGGCAACCCGGTGCAGATTGTCGAACAAGCAAGAAGCAAAGAGTGCATTGAGTCTCGTCTATTCGCCTTGGTTGCAGTCTTTCGGTGCCGTCAGTTCGGTCATCACCTATCACTTCCTCTTCTTCGGGCGCAGTTTCTTGAGGTGATGCAAGTTTCTCCTGCAAAATAGATGACAAATCGGCTTCGACGTCATCTTCGGTGCGTAGATCTTCGTCATCTTCTTCTTCGTCGCCCGACTTTGGTTTCGTCGGATCCACGGGTGCAATTGTCGAACCTTCGTCGATAATCGGTGTATCAACCACGAGTGCATCGGGGTCGATCTCTAGTTCGTCTTCGACTCCAATCAAATCTTCGGGAATTAGATCATCGTCACCGTCAACCAAATCATCGGGATCGATATCGCCAACGACAGCCTGGTCAGAGACATCTTCGGGTACTTCGTTATCGGGATCTTTTTCGTCAATCATGTAGTCCTATAAATATTTATTTTGAAGCGCGCATAGTATCGGATAACTGACCCCAAGACACCAAATCGAAAATAAAACACTTACTTTCGCCTTGATTCGGCGCGTTTTTCTGAATCTAGGCGTTCAAGTTCGGGAGATTCTTTTACCAAATGAGTCATCGCCTCCGCCACCGCTTTATGGCCTGCCTTCTCGCCGATCAGTCGATGCATTTCAAGCACAACTCTGCGGTAAGACGGATGTCCCTGTGGAGATGAACGAAGTTCGAGCATGTGAATTGCTTCGCGAGCGTTGAACTGCATCACATAGCGCAGTCTGTAGGCCATCGAGATTGCATATGGTGCCTGACTCGGATAATCCGTCAAAAGTGCGTCATAGAGCGAACTTGACCGCTCCATCACATCGTCGAATTGGTCTCCTAGACCGGCTTGCACAACTAGTTCTGGCCGTACGAATCCATGGTGAGGCGTCAGACGCTGCCACTCGATGGTTAGCAATCTATGCCGCTGTAGGTCTCTAAACGCCCCGTAGTCCCCCAATACGTCGAATCGATAATCAATTCGCTCGAAAGCCCGACCTGGTTTATGACGACGATTTTCGCGTTCACCAACATATGCGCGGATCAACGCCACCCGTCGATCATGGCTCAACTCGCGTACTTGATCGATCAGTTGGTGTTCGGGTAAATGTGAACTTGAATAACAAATCGCTGCTAGCAATTTATCTTCACCTTGCGGATCAAAGTCGGTGAGTTCGACTTCGGCGGCGTCTTCAGGGTCAAGCGCGCCAAAATATTCGTCGACCAGATTTATCGTCTGCTGTTCTTGGCGTGCCAAATACTCCGTCCATCTTCCACCGCGGTCAGCAATATCAACTCGACGCAAGAAACTCGGAATTACTTTGCGTAGTTCTTCGAGCATCAAATCTGCGTAAAACCGGGCTTCTGGCAAATGATGACCACGCATTCGCAACAGCAGAGCTTCGTAACCTTGGCCGCTGCCGTAGATGCCGAGATTCGAAAGCGACGCCGCAGGTAAAACTCCACGGACTGCATCCAGCGCCTTGGCTCGTGTGGCTTGCTTGAAAACAAAATCAGAAACATTAGATTCGCGCTTCACCGTTTTGCGCACATGTTCGGTAACGCCAACGACCATCGACGAATACGAATCGAACATTCTGTCCATGTCTCCGACATAACGGGTGCCAAACGGACCGTTGAGAATATCCCCGTCACGATAGAACCGGTAGCGCCCGCCGAGTCGGGCGTCATAGTTGATATACCGGGTGCTTTGTTCGAGATAACTCATAAGCCGACCCCGTTCAAGAATTTTGGTCAATAGATTTGACGCCTGTTCGCATGCCAGGTGCACGCCGCCCAATTGAGCAACGCTGTCATCGCCATACTCGACGAAAACCTTCTCGTATAAATCTTCGGCGCGCTCCAAGCCGGTCGTAGCGTCGACCGATTTGTCTCCGGTCAAATCAAGATCGTTCACAAATTCATCCAGAAAAAGTCGACGCAAACTTTTTGCGCTACGGCTGTAACGAGCGAATAGCGCACCCTTGACCACCTCAGGCAGATTGACTAAGGCAAAAACAGGTCCATCCAAGTTGGTGAAATATCGGCGCAATATTTCTTGCTCATCGGATTCAAAGACTTCTGGTACGTACACCGTCACGGCGCGTTATCTTACGAGTCTGTTCGCCAGTTATGCGGGATTACCAAAAAC
>CAMBWL010000140.1 GCA_945871625.1 Bifidobacterium breve | reverse complement strand
AAAAATGATTTCATTGTTCGCGCATTGGCAGGCGAACGCCGCGCTTGTCGGCGACATCGATTGCTAGGTCGTAGCCAGCATCTGCATGTCGGATGACGCCCATGCCGGGGTCGCTTAACAGCACGCGCGAAAGTTTTTCTTTTGCTAATTCTGTGCCGTCGGCGACACAGACCATTCCAGCGTGAATGCTGCGGCCGATGCCGACGCCACCGCCGTGATGAATACTGACCCAAGTTGCTCCGCTGGCAGTATTGACGAGCGCATTGAGCAACGGCCAGTCGGCGATTGCGTCTGAACCATCGAGCATTGCTTCGGTTTCGCGATAAGGCGATGCAACCGAACCAGAATCTAAGTGGTCACGACCGATCACGATTGGCGCACTTAGTTCTCCACGCTTGACCATTTCGTTGAAACGCAAACCGAGGCGATGACGCTCGCCGTAGCCGAGCCAACAAATTCGCGCGGGTAAACCTTGAAATGCAACTTGCTCGCTGGCAAGGCGCATCCATTTGGCAAGGTCTTGATCGTCAGGAAACTCTTCGAGCACCGCACGATCTGTGGCTGCAATGTCGCGCGGGTCACCCGAGAGAGCAACCCAACGGAAAGGACCTTTGCCTTCACAAAACAACGGACGAATATATGCGGGCAAGAAACCTGGATAATCAAACGCTCTGTCATAGCCACCGAGTTGTGCTTCGCGGCGCAATGAGTTGCCGTAGTCGAAAACTTCGGCGCCGGCATCTAAGAAGCCGACCATCGCACGACAATGTGCCGCCATTGCTGCACGCGATCGATCAATGTAATGCTCGGGGTTGGTCGTGCGAAGTTTTTCAGCGGCTTCAATTGTCAAATCATTCGGCACATAGCTCATTGGGTCGTGGGCGCTCGTTTGATCGGTGACGATGTCGGCGGCGAAACCCTGGGCCAACAATTTCGGAAACATATCTGCGGCGTTGCCGACCACACCGACTGAAAGTTTTTTGCGCGCCTTCTTGGCGGCTTCACATCGTGCGACTGCGTCTTCGAGCGAGTCGGCGACTTCATCGAGATAGCGAGTTTCGACGCGGCGTTGCACACGAGTTGGGTCGACGTCGATACACAACGCGACACCGTCATTCATTGTGATCGCTAATGGCTGTGCGCCACCCATGCCACCCAGACCAGCAGTGAGAGTGATCGTGCCGGCGAGAGTGCCTTTAAATTTTCTGCGGGCGATTTCGGCGAAACACTCATATGTGCCTTGCAAGATGCCTTGCGTGCCGATGTATATCCATGAACCTGCGGTCATTTGACCGTACATCGTCAGGCCAAGATTTTCGAGTCGCCGAAATTCGTCCCAAGTGGCCCAGTCGCCAACGAGATTTGAATTCGCCAGTAGCACACGCGGCGCCCATTCGTGCGTGCGAAACACGCCGACAGGTTTGCCAGATTGCACCAGCATTGTCTCGTCGGGCTTGAGGGTTTGCATCGTGCGCATCATTGCGTCGAATGCTTGCCAACTTCGCGCTGCGCGACCGGTGCCGCCATAGACGACAAGATCGTCGGGGCGCTCGGCAACTTCGGGGTCTAAATTATTTTGCAGCATTCGGTACGGCGCTTCGATTTGCCAATTCGCACAGTGCAATTGCGTGCCGCGCGGCGAACGCACGACTCTCGGACCAGACATGGCTACATTCTCGCCGAAACTGTGATGTTTCACCAACTGTTAAAGCGGTTTGGTGAGGGTGATATGGGCGAGGGTGCCGTGATTGAGTTGAATTTGGCAGTTGCCGGCGTCAAGAAACGCGTCTTGATGTTGCATGAGAACCGATTCGCCGTCGACAATGATTGCGGCGGTTTGAGAAACTGCGACGAGCATTTCGCATGGTGCGAGTAAACCTGGCGTGGTGACGTGGGTCATCATGCCAGACGACTTGCCGCGAACCGTCATTAAATTAAGATCCACGATTGGTCCGTCGACAAGTTTTGCCGTGGTTGGTATGTCGCCGGCAAAAACTGCGACTTTGCCTGGTTTGCAGACGACAGTTTCGCCACCAACATTTAAAATCATTTCGCCACCAGAAATAATTAGCAACTGCCGATGCACATTTTCGAAATGCGAAAAGTCGCAGTCTTCGATGACTGGCGCGATCGCGACCCGCCACGTCCAGCCAGTCACGCCAGGTGTTTGGCTGGCAATTTCGTAGCTCGTGCCGCGCCCGTTGGGCCATGGGGCTTGAAAGTGCTCGGCGAATTTCTGTAACGGCATAAAACGAAACTAGTGGCTAGTAAATAGCGAGGGCAGACCACCAGTGTGGATGAAGATCACATTTGCGGCGGCGTTGAACTCACGATTCGCGTCAAGCCCGAGCAGACCCGAAAAACCTTTGGCACTGTAAACCGAATCGAGCACCCAAGCACCGCGATGCGCCGCCCATTTTGCGGCATCACTTGCTGCTTGAGTTGCGACTGCATAATCGCTACCCATGTAATTGGGGTCGATTATTACGTCACTTTCGAGCGCACGCTCGGTTTGCCCAAGCAGGGTCAAAGTTTTGTTCGCCAAGTCTGTGATACTGCGTGAATTTAGTGCCATGCCTTTGGCTACGCCGATACCAACAATTTTTGGAAAGTGTTTCTGCGGATCGTCGGCGCGTGCGCGAACAAGACCCGCAACAAGACCTGCGTGAGTGCCGCCACTTGAAGTTGTGAACACGATGGCGTCAGCGACAATATTTCGTTTCGCACACTGCTCGATGATTTCGTCGAAGGCGAGTGCGTAGCCGATCGCACCGACAGCGGTGCTGCCCCCAATCGGAATCGACTCCGGCTTTTCGCCGCGATCGACAAGCTGTTGGGTCAATCGCGCACGAAATTCTTCGAGGCCCGCCCAGTCGTTATCTCGCAGACCAGTGTGGTGCAGCGCGGCGCCAAATATCTCAGCCAAGAGTTGATTTCCTTCAAGGCGATTTGGTTTTTCGCCAGAGACAACCAAATGTGTTGGCAAGCCAAGCCTCGCGCCAGCCGCGGCAGTCATTCGGCAGTGGTTTGATTGTGCCGCGCCAACTGTGACAAGTGATTTTGCACCGTTGTCAATTGCATGTCCACATAGAAATTCGAGTTTGCGTGCTTTGTTACCTCCGACACCCAGCCCTGTCAGATCATCACGCTTGACCCACAAGTGTGCTCCACTC
>CAMBWL010000139.1 GCA_945871625.1 Bifidobacterium breve | reverse complement strand
ATTCGGTTTGCTTGGTTGCCACTGATTCATATCGTCTGGCAGTTCGCGAACTACCCGGCGCAACAATGCTTGGGCATGGCGCAGAAATAGTCGTGCCAGGTCGCGCACTTAGCGAACTCGAGCGACTGATTGGTGGGGCAGAGTCGATGACCATGGCATTGGGTGAAAATCGTGCGACGTTTGAAGTTGGCGGCTCAACTTTGACGACGACGCTGTTAAATGTCGAGTTTCCAAAATATAAACAGTTGATTTCGGGGCACTACCCGAACAAAGTTACGACGGCGCGCGAACCATTGCTCGAAGCGGTTCGTCGTTCACGAATCCTGGCCCGTGAAACAACGCCAGTGCGACTTGAAATGGTGGCCAACACCATTCGATTGTCTGTAGTCACACAAGACATCGGCCAAGTTGTCGACGAGCTTGATGCAAAACTTGAGGGCAGTGAGATCACAATTGGTTTCAACTCGCAATACTTGATGGAGGGCATCGATGCGATCAAGGGTGACGAGATAACAATTGAATCAACCGATCCGGTCAAGCCCGCGGTATTGCGCGGCGTCGGCGACAAAAATTATTTGTACCTTGTGATGCCACAACGGCTCACGAGTTAATTTTGTTGCGCAAAAAATACACGCAGTATCAATTGATCTGACGTGATACTGCAACATATTCAACTCAGCGACTTTCGCAACTATACGAACGCGCAAGTTGAATTCGTATCTGGTGTCAATGCGGTGATTGGTGCCAACGGTCAAGGCAAAACGAATCTGGCTGAAGCCCTGGGTTATTTGTCGACGATGAAAAGTTTTCGAGGTGTGCCGACCGAAGCGATGATTCGTAACGGCACACATACGGCATTTATTCGCGCGAGAGTACTGCATGATGACGGGCGCGAGATCCTGATTGAGGCCAGACTGACCAATCAAGGTCGCAATCAAGTGCTGGTTAATGGCACCAAACTGCCAAAAACCCGTGACTTATTGGGCATGGTTCGCACCACCGTGTTTTCACCAGACGACCTCGAGTTGATCAAAGGCGGCCCACATCTTCGACGTGATTTTTTAGACGACTCACTTGTCGCATTGGCTAACAAATATGATGCGTTACGACTTGAAGTTGATCGCATTGTTCGTCAACGCAACGCCGTGCTGAAACAATCAGGTGGCAGATTGAACAACGCAGTCACGTCGATGCTCGACTTATGGGACGAAAAGTTTTCTGACTCGGGCACACAACTCGGCAATGCCAGAAGCGAACTCGTGTCAAAACTTACGCCGTTCATAGTCCACGCATACGAAGAGCTCGCCCAGCGTGCCAGCAATATTTCAATTTTTTATTCGCCCGACTGGTTGAAGACCGGGCTAGCCAAATGTTTGGCCGAAGCAAGGGCAGAAGACCTGCGACGAGTGATAACTACGGTCGGTCCACATCGAGACGATGTTGAAATTTTGATCAACAATCTGCCGACACGCACACAAGCATCACAAGGCGAGCAACGTACGATGGCACTGGCACTACGGCTGGCCGTGCACCGGTTCATCGGTGAGAGTGTTGGCGAAATTCCAATCTTGATCCTGGACGATGTGCTGTCCGAACTCGACCCAGATCGAGCAAAAGCCCTATTAAATCATTTCCCAGTGGGGCAGGTGCTGATAACCACAGCATCCGAATTGCCGGCCGAGGCACACATCACAAAAAAAGTGCAAATTCAAGCCGCCACGATAATCTCTAACCTCGATCCAAACTCGAACTAACAACATTCTTCGGGAGAACAATGTCCGACGACCCAAATCACGAAAATTTAGAGCCAGTGATTGATGAAAAATCAACTTCGCGGCTCGGGGAAGAACTCAATCGCTTGCTGCAAAGTCTCGGCTCACCGAATCTTGACGCAGTTTCGGGCGTTTTTGGGCTGTGGCATGAACTTGTCGGTGACCAGGTCGCCCAACACGTCACACCGGTCAAACTCGACCGCGGCAGACTAGTGATAGAGGTTGACGATCCAGCGTGGTCAACACACATGAAGTTTTTAGAGCGAGATATTTGCACGAGTTTGAGTCATCACACAGGCACCACAATTAGTGGCATTGATATACGTGTTAAATCGGGTCGTGCGAACAGTTAGAGAGTAGAATAATTGGGCGTAAATCGACGAAAAAAGCAATCCTAAAATCAACTCAAAGGTGCCCAAAAAATGGCTGTAACTAAAGCAAAACCAGCGTCTGAAAAGAGCGGTTCGGCGTCATATGCAGCCAAAGATATTCAGGTTCTTGAAGGTCTCGACCCGGTGCGTAAACGACCCGGAATGTACATCGGTTCGACCGGATTAAACGGCCTACATCACCTGATTTGGGAGGTCGTTGACAACTCTGTGGACGAGGCGATGGCAGGGTTTTGCACGCAGATCAAGATCACTTTGCATGAAGACGGTTCGTGTCAAGTGCAAGACAACGGTCGAGGCATTCCCGTCGACCCGTATCCGTCTGGTCCACACAAAGGCAAGAGCGCGCTCGAAATTGTTCTGACTGTTTTGCACGCCGGCGGCAAATTTGGGGGCGATGGCTACAAAGTTTCGGGTGGCTTGCACGGCGTTGGTGTGAGCGTCGTCAATGCACTCTCAAAAAAATTAGTTGCAGAAATTGATCGTGATGGTTCAAGGTTTCGACAAGAATTTATTGATGGCGGAAAACCAAAATCAAAAATTCAAAAACTTGGTGCGTCCCCCGCAAAAAATAACGGCACATCGATAACTTTTTATCCTGATCCTGAAGTTTTCGCATCGGAAGGCGTTGAGTTTGTTGCGCGAACAGTGCTCGAACGTTTGCAGACGATCGCCTTTTTGAATCGCGACCTTGAAGTCGTGTTCGAAGATAAACGCGAAGGCAAAAAAGACAAAACCACATTTCAATACAAAGGCGGCATCGTTGATTTTGTGAAACACCTCAATGTTTCGCGCGAATCTTTGTTTAACAAGGTGGCTTTTTATGAGGCAAGCGAATCAGATCAGACCCTTGAAATAGCCCTGCAATGGAACACTGGTTATTACGAGGGCATCTACGGTTACGCCAACGGCATTTCCACGGTTGAAGGTGGCATGCATGTTGAGGGCTTCAAAACAGCGCTCACATCCGTGGTCAATAAATATGCCCGCTCATCGGGTGGGCTTAAAGAAAAAGACGAAAACCTACTCGGTGAAGACATTCGTGAGGG
>CAMBWL010000138.1 GCA_945871625.1 Bifidobacterium breve | reverse complement strand
CGCCAAGTGGGTGGTGCGGTGCAGCGCAATTTGGTGCGTCGTCGCCTGCGTGAACTGCTAAAAGCCAGAGCCCATAAGGTTTTGCCAGGGTTTTACCTGATCGGTGCTGCATCTGGAGCGACTAAGTTGTCGTTTGTTGATCTTGGCATCCAGGTTGACTCGTTGCTTGAGCGGTGCGCTCAAAAAGCCGCCAAACAGGCTGTGAAATAAAGGTTTGACGTGAAACACCTGTTGTTGCGACTGATCGACTCTTATCAAAAAGTGTTTTCATATCGCCTGTCGCCGTGCCGGTTTTACCCGAGTTGCTCGGTTTATGCCCAAGAAGCCATTGAAACCTTTGGCGCCTGGCGAGGTGGGCTTTTGATCGTGCGTCGGCTCAGTCGTTGCCGACCATTCGGTCCCAGTGGTTACGACCCAGTGCCCGAAAGTCACGATTGCCATGAGCACTCGCGGTTAACGAAAGCGACCCACGAACATGTTTGAAATCGCCGCGAAGGTAATCGCCTTTTTCTATAGCCTCGTGCCCGACTATTCATTCGCCTTGGCGATGGTCGCTGTTGTCGTGATGTTGTTGATCACCCCTCTAACGCTAAAAAGCACAAAGGGCATGCTCGAGATGCAGCGCCTGCAACCCGAGATGAAAAAGATGCAACAGCAATTCAAGGGTGATCGTCAGAAATTAAACGAATCGATGATGAAGTTGTATCAAGAACACAAAGTCAACCCACTTGCTTCGTGTTTGCCGCTGTTGGCACAGATGCCGGTGTTCATCATTATGTTTCGTGCGATCAGCGGGCTGACCAGTCGAAAAGATGGCGGACCTTTCGAACCAAAATATCTTGACAAGACTTCTGATATTTATCAATCACTTGTCGGCAAGAGCGAAATGCTCTCGTTCGGTGTCGACTTGGCAAAAACGCCGTTGCGGGCGATACAAGACGACTTCGTCTCGGGCCTCGTATATGCCTTTCTTGTGTTGCTGTTAGCTGGCCTATATCTCGTGCAACAACGCATGATCGCTTCGCGCACGATGAGCCCCACAATGTCGGCAAACCAAGCCAAATTGATGCAATATATGCCCGTTGCGTTTGCCGTGTTTCAAATTTGGCTGCCAACGGCGTTGGTTGTTTATTACATGATGCAAGCCTTAATTCGCATCATTCAGCAGCAATACATCACGCAACGCTTTTACAAAAAAGATGACAGTTTGGGTCGCCAAGCACAAGCGGCAAGTGCTGTTGCACGCGAGATGAAAGATTTGCCGAAATCAGACAAAAAAGAAAAAAACGAGTCGACAACGAACGACACAAAGTTCACCAGCAAGCGTGTGACGCCACCAAAGAATAGTTCTGTACCATCTTCGTCCCGCCGTCCAAAACCACCGGGTAAGAACCGCAGTGGTGAGGTCAAGAAGAAAAATAAACCGAACTAAATAATTTTTACGATCTAGTAAACAACCGAAAGGAAATTGAATCATGGAATGGGTAGAGATAACAGCAACAACAATTGAAGACGCTAAAGCAATCGCACTTGATCGTTTAGGGGTAGATGACGCTGACGCCGAATTTGAAATCGTCGAAGAACCTAAAGCCGGTTTGTTTGGTCGAACCCGGGGCGAAGCTCGGGTTCGGGCCCGAATCAAGCCAAATTCGGTGCGGGCTAAGGCCGACCGTCGTGACCGTCGTGGCAAGCCGGCAACCGAGCGCGTCTCCAAGCCACGCCAAGAACGTGGTGAACGTAGCGAGGGGAGTTCTCGTAGCGAGCGCGGCCCACGTAGTGAGCGTTCTCCACGTCAGGCCCGACCAGAGCGTGCACCACGAGCAGAGCGTGCGCCACGCGAAGATCTTCCACCCGTAGATCCAACCACTGTTAGTGCTGTCGCGGCCACATTTCTTGAGGGTTTGGTTAAATCGGCAGGCTTGAGCGGGACAGTTTCGGCAAAAGTCGAAGGCGAACACATCGATATTGATGTTTTGGGCGACGACTTGGGCTTTTTGGTCGGCACTAAGGGCGCAACTTTGTTAGCCGTACAAGATTTAACTCGAGTAGTTAGCCAACGTCGTTTGGGCGACCACGAAACACGACTCCGAGTCGATGTGGCTGGTTACCGTGAAAAACGTCGTGAAGCACTCAGCCGGTTTGCGCTCAAGGTGGCAGAGGATGTCAAAACTTCAGGTCAGGCACGGGCTCTTGAGCCGATGAACTCGTCGGATCGCAAGATCGTTCACGACGCGCTAACTGAGGTTGCTGGTGTTTCAACCCGCTCAGAGGGCAGCGATCCTTTTAGACGTGTTGTTGTAGCCTTGGCTTCAATCAGCGAAGATTCTGAAGTAGCACCAGACAGCGAGTGATGCAGCAGTTTGTCGGTTTAGAGCCGATTCTGCTTGAAGCACAACGAGTTGGGGCTTTAACACAGGCACCGGTTGAACAGATAATTAGGCACGCTCTGTCATTTGCGCAGGCAATACCCGCAACCGCCAAGCGCGTGGTCGATCTTGGCTCTGGAGCAGGGGTGCCCGGATTGATAGTTGCCCTTGAGCGACCAGAACTTGAAATTGTGCTGGTGGACCGTCGTTTGGGTCGAACCGACTCGTTGGTTCGGGCGGTATCGGCACTGAATATTGCAGACCGGGTGAGCGTTGTTTGCTCAGAAATCGAGCCGATGACCCGTGACGCGAAATGGGCTAAAAGCTTTGAAGCAGCAATTAGTCGAGGTCTTGGGCCGCCGATTCAGACGCTCACTCTTTCGCGAGACTTGGTGAAACCAGGGGGAGTTGTAGTTATCAGCGAACCGCCACTAACGACCCAGTCGCGTTGGGATGCCAACCAGGTAGCAGAACTTGGTCTCCAGGGCCCTGAACGCCTTGGGGCTGTGGCTGTGTTTCACGTGAAACATTTGAATTGACGGTTGGTCCTGATGTTTCACGTGAAACATCGGGGAAACTGACCTATCCGTTTAGACGCTGGTAAAACTAACTAGTCTCAGGTTATGGAACCGTCACCGAGTCTGCCTCGGATTATTGCCTTTGCCAACCAAAAAGGAGGAGTAGGCAAGACCACAACGGCGATCACAATTGCCGCTTGCTTGGCTGAATTGGATTATCGAGTACTGGTGGTTGACCTTGATCCGCAGGGTAACGCATCAACCGGGCTCGGAATTAATGCCCGCGACTTGGATGCGACTATTTATGACGTATTATTGCGTGGCGAGAAACTTGAAAATTGCATTG
>CAMBWL010000137.1 GCA_945871625.1 Bifidobacterium breve | reverse complement strand
CGAGAACGCAGGTCTGTACTGTATCCGAACATTTCCGAAAGCGGAACCTGTGAACGCACGATTTGTGCATTTCCATTGGCTTCCATGCCTTCAATACGGCCTCGGCGGCTTGAAAGGTCGCCAATTACGTCTCCCATGTAGTCCTCTGGAGTCACCACTTCTACAGCCATAATCGGCTCAAGAAGTACCGGGCGGGCCAATTGCGCCGCCTTGCGGAAGACCATTTGACCAGCGATCTTGAACGCCATTTCGCTCGAGTCCACATCGTGATATTGACCGTCGACCAATGAAACTTTGACGTCCACTGTCGGGTAACCAGCGAGCACGCCAGCATCAAGCGCTGACTGAATGCCTTGGTTCACCGGCTGAATGTATTCGCGCGGGATGCGACCACCGGTGATCTCGTCTTCGAATTGATAACCGCCACCCGGACCGCTCGGCTCGATCGTAACTTTGACGACGGCGAACTGACCCGAACCACCAGTTTGTTTGATGTGTCGGTATTCGATGTTCTCAATTTTTTTCGTAACAGTTTCGCGATAAGCAACCTGTGGCTTGCCGACTGTTGCGTCAACTGCAAATTCACGCTGCATTCGGTCGACAAGAATTTCAAGATGCAACTCGCCCATGCCTGAGATAACTGTTTGACCCGTTTCTTCGTCGGTGCGCACCCTGAAAGTTGGATCTTCGTCAGACAATGACTTCAACGCTTTGCCAAGTTTGTCTTGGTCATTTTTCGTTTTCGGTTCGATCGCCACGTGAATAACCGGCTCAGGAAAGATCATTCGCTCGAGCACGATCGGGTTGCCACGATCGCACAGCGTGTCACCAGTGGTTACATCTTTGAAACCAAGACCAGCAACGATGTCGCCAGCCATCGCGAATTCGATGTCTTCGCGTTGGTTTGCATGCATCAACAACAAGCGGCCAACGCGCTCGCGCTTTTCTTTGACCGAGTTATAAACCTCGTCACCCTTGGTGATGGTGCCCGAGTAGACCCTGAAGTATGTCAAGCGACCGAACGGATCAGCCACGATCTTGAACGCAAGCGCCGCAAACGGAGCCTTCTCATCGGCTTGGCGACTCATGCTCTCGTCGCCATTGACATTTGTGCCAGACGCAGGCGGAATGTCGAGCGGACATGGCATGTAATCGACAACTGCGTCAAGCATTTGCTGCACGCCTTTGTTTTTGAACGCCGAACCACAAAGAATCGGCACGAAACTGAATGCAAGAGTGCCTTTGCGAATGCCCGTACGAAGATCTTCTTCGCTCAAATCATCGGTGGCCAAGAACTTCTCCATCAATTGTTCGTCTTCAGAAGCAACCAGGTCGAGCAACTCGGCCCGGTATTGCTTGGCTTTGTCGAGATATTCGGCTGGAATATTTTCTTCGCGATATTCCGAGTCTTTCTCGTCGCCATCCCAGACGATCGACTTCATCTTTACGATGTCGATCAAACCTTTGAAATTCGCCTCGGCGCCATATGGCAACTGCAAAACTGCTGGAACCGTTGCGAGACGATCTTTGATCATGTCGAGTGTGCGATAGAAGTTGGCGCCGGTGCGATCCATTTTGTTGATGAAACACATTCGCGGAACCTTGTATTTGTTGGCTTGGCGCCAAACAGTCTCTGTTTGTGGCTCAACGCCGGCAACCGAGTCGAAAACAGCAACCGCACCGTCAAGCACGCGCAACGAGCGCTCTACTTCAATGGTGAAGTCAACGTGACCAGGTGTGTCAATGATGTTGATCCGGTGTCCGCGCCATACTGCGGTTGTCGCAGCCGAAGTAATCGTGATACCGCGCTCTTGCTCTTGAATCATGAAGTCCATGACGGCGGCACCTTCGTGCACTTCACCAATCTTGTAAGTCTTGCCCGTGTAATAGAGGACTCGCTCAGTCGTGGTTGTTTTGCCGGCGTCAATGTGCGCCATGATGCCGATGTTGCGATATTTTTCTAGTGGAAACTCGCGTGATGGCATGGGGGTGTACCTATTAACTTATTCTGCTGATTACCAGCGGTAGTGAGCGAACGCTTTGTTCGACTCGGCCATCTTTTGCATGTCTTCGCGCTTTTTCATGGATGCGCCAAGACCATTAGACGCGTCCATCAATTCGCTGGCCAGACACTCGGCCATTGTTTTTTCACGGCGGCTTCGCGCGTTCTCAACGATCCAACGGATCGCCAAGGTTGTTGCGCGGCGTGGTCGAACTTCAACTGGCACTTGGTAGGTTGCACCACCAACGCGACGACTGCGAACTTCTAGTGGTGGCTTGACGTTGTCAACTGCGCGCTTCACTGCAGTAAGTGGCTCGCCACCCATTTTTGTTTCCATGACTTTCATCGCGTCATAAACGATTGACTCGGCAATGCTCTTCTTGCCGTGCAACATAACTTTGTTGACGATCTGAGTTACGAGCGCTGAACGATAAACCGGATCAGCCGCGAACTCACGGCGAGCTACTGGACCTTTGCGTGGCATAAATTAATCCTCTACTTCTTCTTTGCGCCGTAGCTGCTGCGAGATTGCTTGCGATCTTTTACACCTGCAGCGTCAAGCGCGCCACGAATAACTTTGTAACGAACACCAGGCAAGTCGCGCACGCGACCACCGCGCACGAGCACGATCGAGTGCTCTTGCAAGTTGTGACCCTCACCCGGAATGTATGCGGTGATTTCGACGCCACTTGTTAGACGAACACGGGCAACCTTGCGCAAAGCAGAGTTCGGTTTTTTGGGAGTAGTTGTGAAAACACGGGTGCACACCCCGCGACATTGCGGAGAACCTTTGAGCGCAGGCGTCTTAGTCTTCGAAGACTTCGAGCTTCGACCCTGACGGATCAATTGTTGAATTGTGGGCACGCAAACGACCTTTTCTTAAATTGCTTTTACGAACTGACCTACTAAAAACCACCCCGAACGGGACAGTGAATACTACGGTTCAACGCCTCGTCTCGGCAACCTGCCCCAACTAGACGATTATCTAGTTATTGAGCGATGTCAGTATTCGAGTCGCCGTCAGCAATGCCATCTGAATCAGTTGCAAAACCTGCATCAGGCGCAGACTCGACTGCGACATCAGTTACAACTTCGGCTTCAACCTCGCCAAGCGGCTCGTCGTCGGCGACATAGTTGCCTTGCAAGCCTGCCAAATATGCGGCTGGGTCGGCTTCGTCGTCGCTCGAGTAATAAGGCATCGGCACATAATCTGGCGCGCTGACATCAAACAAGT
>CAMBWL010000136.1 GCA_945871625.1 Bifidobacterium breve | reverse complement strand
AATCTTGAAGCCGCAACGCGCGAAGAATGCGATGAGCATGTCGCCGAGTTGCTGATGCTGCTCACGGCTTAAGTGCGGTAAGTGTTATCGTGTTAGCCGTGTCAGTCGGTCGCTCTTCGCTTAATCCGCGCCTGCTTGAAATTTTGGCGTGCCCAAAGGATAAGGGCAATCTGATCTATTTTGAAGACGAAGAGATGTTGTACAACCCGCGCCTGCAGATGCGCTATGAAGTTCGCCAGGGCATTCCGGTGATGTTGATCGACGAGTCGATCGTCGTAACCCAAGTCGAACACGAGCGTTTGCTCGCAAAAGCAGAACAACTCAATTTGAAACCAACTTTTCAGTAGAACCAGTCAACAAAACTAGTCAACAAAACCGGGGGAGCACCATGTCATCGTCTTCGTTTGCGGCGCGCAAGGATTATCGCGTAGCCGATCTTTCACTAGCGCCATTTGGTCGCAAAGAAATTCATCTAGCCGAACACGAAATGCCGGGCTTGCGGTCGTTGCGCAAAGAGTTCGGTTCATCTAAGCCCTTGAAGGGCGCTCGAATTTCTGGCTCGCTGCATATGACGATCCAGACGGCTGTCTTGATCGAAACACTGGTTCATCTCGGCGCCGAGGTGCGTTGGGCGAGTTGCAATATCTTCTCAACCCAAGACCACGCAGCCGCAGCGGTTGTCGTTGGTCCTCAAGGCACGCAAGAAAATCCGAGCGGTGTGCCGGTTTATGCATGGAAGGGCGAAACCCTCGAAGAGTATTGGTGGGCGACAGACCAAATGATGACTTGGCCGGACGGCGATGGTCCGAACATGATTTTGGATGACGGAGGCGACGCCACGATGTTGTTGCACAAAGGTGTCGAATACGAAAAAACTGGTGTTGTTCCTGACCCAACTACTGCGTCGAATCCAGAACTAGCAATCGTGCTCGGGCTTTTGCAGCGAGGACTAAAAACAAGTCCGAATCGTTGGACAAAAATGTCGAAACTAATTAAAGGCGTTACCGAAGAGACAACCACGGGCGTGAAGCGCTTGTACAAGATGGCTCAAGACAAAGAACTTTTGTTTCCGGCGATCAATGTCAACGACAGCGTGACAAAAAGCAAGTTTGACAATCTTTACGGTTGTCGACACTCGCTAATTGACGCGTTGAATCGCGCGACAGACGTGATGATCGCCGGCAAGATGGCCGTCGTCTGCGGCTACGGCGACGTGGGCAAGGGCTGTGCACAAAGTTTGCGCGGGCAGGGTGCGCGAGTTGTGGTAACCGAAATCGACCCGATCAACGCGTTGCAAGCGGCGATGGAGGGCTACATCGTTGACACCTTAGAAAATGTGCTCAAAGTTGCTGACATTTTCGTGACTGCCACCGGTAACGAAGCCATCGTGACGGCAGAACATATGTCGAAGATGAAGCACAATGCGATTGTTTGCAATATCGGTCACTTCGACAATGAAATTGACATGGCGGGCCTCTCACGCAGCGGCGCAACTCGTGACGAACTCAAACCCGGCACCGATCTTTGGACATTCGGCGACGGCCACGCAGTGATCGTGCTGGCAGAAGGCCGCTTGGTTAATTTAGGTTGTGCAACGGGACACCCAAGTTTCGTGATGAGCTGCTCGTTTACCAACCAGGTGATCGCGCAAATCGAGTTATTCAACAACACCAAGAATTACCCGCTGGGTGTTTATGTTTTGCCGAAACACCTGGACGAAAAAGTGGCATTGCTGCACCTTGATGCTCTCGGTGCAAAGTTGACGAAACTCTCGGACGAACAATCTGAATATTTGGGCGTGCTGCCAAGCGGTCCGTTCAAGGCTGAGCGCTACCGCTACTAACTGCCAAGCGTGGCAAGAAGAATTGCACGAGCGGGCCGACGCCAAAAGCGAAGGCAAAAGTTGCGACGCCGACTTGACCTCCGAGGGCATAGCCAATGATCAACACGGTAACTTCGACCGCTGTTCGCCCAACACGAATTGGGATACCGCGTTTGGCGAGACCGGTCATTAGTCCATCACGCGGTCCCGGTCCAAGGGCGCTGCCGATGTAAAGACCAGTGCCGATTGCAACAGTGATTATGCCGACTACAACCATGGCGACACGAATCAAAATATTGTTCGGCTCAGGAATAATTTCAAGTGCCACGTCGGCTATCAAACCGATTTCAAGAGCATTGAGGATCGTGCCAAGACCTGGTTTTTGTCTCAGCGGTATCCACAGCAACAGCAGCGAAAAACCAGTGATCACAATGATTTTGCCGATTGATATATCGGTTTGTTTTGCAACACCTTGGTGAAAGACATCCCATGGTGGCGCACCAATATTGGCGTTCATTTGCAGTGAGATGCCAACGGCAAATATTGCCAGACCGATTAGGCACCTAACCAAGCGGCGACCAAGCCTGTCTCGAAACCCAAGTTGTTCGAGCCCTTGCACAGATTCACGCTAGCCAGGCCATTTCTTTTCAGCACACACAATTGCGATGGGGTTGAAGTCTCTTGATTTAGTTTTTGCCAAAGCAGCAGATTTGATTGGTTTAATTCTTGGCTCTACGTGTCCGGTGTGCGGCCGTATTGCGACAAAACTTTGCCGCGATTGCAGTGAGACGCTTGAAACTCGCCGGTTAGATCAATCTTTGGGTGAATATCACGGTGATGTGATCGCAGCGTTCGCCTACGACTCGACGATTCGTCAGGCGATTTTGGGCTTCAAGTATCGCAATCAAAGATCAAGCCTGCGATTTCTAGGCGATGCAGTCGTCAGACGCGTGCTTGTCGAACAAACCAGGTCACTCAAGAAAATTGACATCGTGACATGGGCCCCGACAACTCAATCTCGAGTCATTGAGCGTGGCTATGACCATGCAGAATTGATTGCAAGGTACATCGCGAAAAAGTTGCAAGTTCGATGCTTGAAACTTTTAATTAGGTCATCTGATCAACCGCAGACTGGCAAGTCGCGCGAGTCAAGGTTGATCGGGCCAATTTTTTGGGCTCGAAAATTGAACGCAGAGCATGTGCTCGTGTTCGACGATGTAGTCACGACCGGTGCGACTCTGAACAGCGCATCTCTTGCGCTTTACCAAGCTGGGGCTGGTCTGGTTAGTTGCGTGGCGATAGCATCAACTGTCTTATGGCGATCCTCGACCGAGTCTTGCGCGCTGGCGAAGGCAAAAAAGTAAAAGCCCTTGCGGCCATTTTGCCGGATATCAACGCTTTGTCGGCTGATTTGGCGGCGCTATCCGAT
>CAMBWL010000135.1 GCA_945871625.1 Bifidobacterium breve | reverse complement strand
AACTTGATGATCGCAGGCGCAGTCGCCGGTATTGGCGGCGCATGGTGGCCGATCGGCACCGTAGGTCGTTTCGATCAAAACATCACGGGTGGTCGCGGGTTCATCGCCCTCGCCGCCGTAATTTTCGGTCGTTGGCACCCAGTCGGTGCGTTCAGCGGCGCAATGGTTTTCGCCTTGGCCGAAGCGGTGCGTTTGAAGATTGGCAACTTTGATACGGGCATTCCAAGTGAGTTTTTGCTGATGGCGCCGTATCTCGTGACGCTTGTTGTCGTCGCGGGTTTTGTGGGTGCGAGTCGTGCGCCGAAAGCCGCTGGCCAGCCCTACGACGAACAGTAAATCTATTTAGCCAACTATTTAGCCCGGGGTCGAAACGCTGTCAGTCCGTTTGTCAGTTCGAGTCGCGGGCCATTGATTAAGTCGATGCAGTACGGCACTGCAGGCATCACCGCGTCGAGACATTCGCTAATTGAGGATGGTTTGCCCGGCAAATTGATAATCAGCGCACCGCCGCGAATTCCGGCCGTTTGACGAGACAAAATCGCGGTCGGCACGACCTTGAGCGAGGTCGCACGCATCAACTCGCCAAAACCTGGCATCATTTTTTCGCAAACTTGTTCTGTTGCCTCGGGGGTGACATCGCGAACTGCTGGGCCTGTGCCACCAGTTGTCACGATTAGGCAGCAATTTTCGACGTCGGCGAGTTCGCGCAATGCGGCTGCAACTAATTCGATTTCGTCGGCGACAATGCGCGCGACGGGTTGCCACGGGTTGGCGAGATGTTTGGTGAAATATTCGTGAATTGCAGGACCACCTAAATCTTTGTAGACACCTGCAGAGGCGCGATCTGAAACCGTGATGATGCCGATCTTGGCTAGTGAAGTTTTTTCAGGCATCAACACTTACCAGAACAGATTTTGTGGGTCGTTGTATTTTTTGCCACGCGATAATTTGCGCACAATTGATTTGTAGATTTGGCGACAGCCGAAACGAAAGCCAGTTAGCGAGCGCGCCGTGAACGAAACAGCCTGCAGTCGCTCAATTGATGCACGGAATCCGCGTAGCATTGCAGTTTCAGTGGCGCTCAGAATTAGCGGTTGAATCGTCGCAGGAAACGCACGGGTCTCAAACTTAAACGATTCGTAATCCATTTCGTAGACGGCCTGCAGACGGTTTGCTGTGTGTTGGTCGCAAACTTGTTCTAGTTTGATGCCAAAGCCGACATTGTGGCGTTCCAGAGTTAGTGATGTGCCAGCACGACGGTTTATCTCGTCTACGAGGCGTTGCATCTCGGCTGGCTGTTCAACTCTGGCGACCATGTTGTAGTTGAACTTATCGGGCTGCACGATATGACTTTGGGGTAGGAAGTGGTGATCGTCCATAAACTCATTCGTCTGCTCTGTAAGCATCTTGGCGAACAATGAAAAACTTTCGGTGACGTTAATACGGTTGTCATTTATTTGATCTTGGCAAAGTTTTATTGCGTTGTCTGGTGTGCCAGGAGCGCGACAAAAGATTCGGTTCTCCCAAGCCGAGTAAGCGCGGGCTAGTGGATCGCGCGTTGCATAGACGCGCAGCCAATCTGGTGAGTTTAGAATTTCGTCGATCTGATAGGCGCTCATGTCGATGAGTTTGGTCAAACCACTGACACCAAGTTCGTGAATCGTTTGTGATCTCGCCATGTGCGGGCTGATCAGGCGGTCGAGTCGCGACTGGTCGTATGAACCACTTGCTTTAGCGAGCAGCATTTTGATGCTGCTGCAGGCAACTTTTGTCGTCGGGCAATACATAACCTTGAGTTTTGGCGCGACAAGCAGAAAGCCTGCGTAGGGCTTTAATGGAAAGTCTTTTTCGCTCACCATTTGCGCCCGCTTGATTTCATTGGCCCGCTTTTGTCAACAACTTCGCCATGATCATCGCGACCGACTGTTCGAGGGATTCTTTGTTTGCGCCGACTAGAACCTCGGGCGACTTTGGCGATTCGTAAACACTGTCGACGCCGCTGAGGCCCTTCATTTCTCCATTGCGCACTTTGGCATACAAGCCTTTGGTGTCGCGTCGCTCGCACTCGTCGACTGGGGTGGCGACATGAACTTCGATAAAGCACAAATTGTTTTCGGTGTGGATCTTTCGTGCGTGTTCGCGTGAGGCGGTAAACGGTGAGATGATTGGCACGATTGCGACGATGCCAGAATCGGCAAACAGGCAGGCAACCTCGGCGACACGTCGTATATTTTCGGCACGATCGGTGTCGCTAAAGCCGAGACCAGTGTTAAGCCCATGGCGTAAATTGTCGGCATCGAGAATGTAGGCGAGTCGACTCGTGTTCAGTAGTTCGCGAGCAAGTTCGTTGGCGATCGTAGATTTGCCCGAACCAGATAGCCCGGTTAGCCAAACAGTTGCGCCCGAAAGGCCGTGCTTGTTCCAACGTTGAGTTCGGCTGATCAGTGGTTCGTGCCAGACAGGTTTAGTCATTATTTAAGCTCATGTGTGTCTATAAGTTTAGGCGAACGAAATTTATGAGCGCGGTGAGAGCAGCATGCCGGCTGCAGCGGTTTGGCCCGATGATTCGTCAATCAAGATAAACGAACCAGTAGTGCGGTTTTGGTGATAATCGTCGAAAAATAAGGGGCTGGTTGTGTGCAGTGTGACACGACCAATTTCGTTGAATTTCAAATCTTTGATGCCTGTTTCGCGATGCAGGTTTGAAATGTCTAAGCGATAGAGGACATTTGAAACTTTGCCGCGAGCGAGTTTCGTGGTGTGTTTGAGCGAATATATTTTGTCAATTTGTAACGGTGCGGCGTCATCCATCCAGCAAAGCATCGCTTCAAGTTCTTGTGATGCTCGTGGTCGATTGTGTGGGCGACAAATCATGTCGCCACGGGTGATCGACAAATCATTGGCCAATAAAATTGTTACGGCTTGACCGGGTTCCGCCTGTGTCACGGCACCATTGGGCGAATCGATGCCAGTGATCGTGCTGGTTAAGCCTGATGGCATAACCATGATGTCGTCGCCGACGCGCAATACACCACCGGCAACGCGACCTGCGTAGCCACGGTAGTCAGGGTTGTCTGCGCGCTGCGGGCGAATGACGAACTGCACCGGAAATCGCGTGTCGATTCGGTTCTCGTCGCTGGCGGTGTAGACATTTTCGAGGTGATGCAACAGTGTTGAGCCCTCGAACCACGGCATATTTGCTGATCGACTAACGACATTGTCGCCCGCGAGTGCACTGATCGGCAAAAAAGTTAC
>CAMBWL010000134.1 GCA_945871625.1 Bifidobacterium breve | reverse complement strand
GATGAAGCCAACTTCAGTGTTCACTTTGCGGTTACGCGAACCGTGCGCGACGCAGCGGCGCTGCTCGATGCAGTGCATGGCCCTGGTGTCGGCGACCGAGTCATCGCACCCGCGCCAACTCGTCCATATATAAATGAAGTCGGCGCTGACCCGGGCAAACTTCGCATCGGCTTTATTGACCATCATTTGACTGGCGCAACAATCGACACCGAGTGCGTGCAAGCCGTGCGCGACACCTGCAAACTTCTCGAATCTCTTGGCCATCATGTCGAAAATTCATGGCCGCAAGCACTCGACAACGCCGATTTCTCTGGCAAGTTCACCGCGATGTGGTCGACCAATATGTCGGTTGGTTTAAACATGCTTGGTCAAATGCTCGGTCGCGCCGTCACTAAAGACGATGTCGAACTGATGAACTGGACAATGGCCGAATACGCAAAGAGTAAAACCGCAACTGACTATGCGCAAGCGGTTTATACATCGATGATTTTTCGTCGCATGTTGCAACAATGGTGGGCCGATGGTTTCGATCTCTTGATCACGCCGACCACGGCGCAACTGCCGCTGCCGATTGGCACGATTCGTAACATGCCCGAAGATCCGATGAGCGCCCTACGCATCGCCGGCAATTGGATTCCACTCACGCCACCGTTCAACACCTCGGGGCAACCTGCAATCAATGTGCCGCTGCAATGGACACCCAAAGGCATTCCAGTCGGTGTGCAGATCGTCGCCGCATATGGACGCGAAGACTTGCTAATTCGTGTCGCATCACAACTCGAGATTGCCCAACCATGGGCACACCACACCCCGAAACTTTAAACACGCCAACTCTGTAACACCCTTCGGCGAAGATGATTCTTCCCCAAAAAGAAACAGAGCAAACAATAAATGAATACATTCACTGAAAATTCAGTCAAATACGAGCGAATCGCAAAACCGAAACACGGCAGCGAAAATTGGCTCAGATTGCGCTGGCGCGACAGCAATGGCCGTTGCACTTTCGGCGCTTCCGATGCACCGGCACTCATGGGTGCGTCACCATATTCAACTCGTTCAGATCTTTTCTTCGATAAAAGTGTTGACCCAACAGTCGAAGACGACAAACCGGTTTTTCGTCGCGGCAATGTGCTCGAGCCGGCGCTTCTCGAAGAGGCTTCACATTTGTTGGGCATTAATGTGTTCACCCCGTCGGTGATGTATCGCGCCGGTCGATTCACAATCTCAAAAGACGGTGTCGACAACGAAGAATGCCCAACTGTCGGCGTCGAAGCGAAAACAACTTCGCGTTACAGCGTGCACACTGCCGATGATCTGCCGTTCGAGTGGCGTTGGCAAGGTTGGGCTCAACAGTCGGTGCTCAATGTGCCGTTATTTTTTATCGTGCTTGATCGTGACCTGCGCATAAGTTTTGTCGAGTTGCCACGTAATCAAGAGGCCATCGATCAATTATGGGCCGAAGCCGAACGCTTTGGCTCGCTAGTCGACTCTGGCGCCCGTGCCGACTCTGAGATCAATCAGTTCAGCGCCGAACAAATCTCGTCGCTATATCGCGCAACGCCAACAGCGATCGAAATGCCCGAATCAGCACGAGCAGTTCTCGCAAATTTGCGCGACGCACGCGAAACTCGGCGACAAGCCGAAAAACAAGAATCGATTGCCAAAGACGAACTCGCTAGATTGCTACTCGAAAACGAAATTGGCCTACTTGATGGCGAGCAAGTTATCACTTGGCGCGAACACGCCGGCAAGCAAGCACTCGACTCAAAGCGTTTACGCATCGAACTACCCGAGGTCTACGAAAACTTTCTCAAAGTCGGCGACCCGTTTCGAGTGATGCGCGTCAAATAAGTCATTTCGCGATCGCAAGTCGCGACATCCAGTGTTTCCAAATAATCACCATTGCTGCGGTGTCTAGTTCGCAATATTGCAACAACATTTTTTTTACCGCGTCGCGATGTTTGGCGTCATTGCGACTCAAGCCATACATCATCTCTTGATAAGTGCGCATCGCGCCAATGCCGTCGCGCACTGCTTCGACCGCAATTTCTTTGGCGTCTTCGTCGGCGATGTTGTTGCGCTCGGCTTCTAAAATCATGCCAGTTAAGGCGCTATACGGGTCAAGTGCGCCGTCAAGGCTCTCGCGAAAATACTTTGCGAACCACGGGTTTCGCCAAAGTTCTTCATTGCTGCCCCAAATCGCGGGCAACACGTATTTAATGCTCATGCTGCCACCCATATCGGGGTGGTAGTAATGCTTGCCACAAAGTTCGAGCAGGTCCTGCACCCTTCCCCCGTCTTTACGATCAGGCACAATCTCGTCAATCCACGCGGCAATTTTTTTGTCAGCGTGTTTATACCTAGTCATCTGACGACGAATATCGTGCAGCGTCGTCTGTTCGAAATTGCTCCACACGAAAATTGTGCCACTGTCGCCCACCGCATCACGTAACGCGCTGGCAAAATGAAAACTCGGAAATGCGTCATCGACGTTTATCCATTCGGTGTGTTGCAACTTGGTGTCGCCAGAACTCAAAATCGTGTGACAGCTAAATTGAAATGCAATCTGCTCATACGGCTGCATGCCTTTGTGATACGGCACCGCCAATCGCGATGTTTCAAAGTCGACAAAATGCAACGGATACTCGCAAGCGTCGAGTTCATCTTTTAGCAGTGGGTCGACCCACTCGGCACGAGTTTTCGTGCATTCAAGTTGTCGAATCTGTCGCTTACCAGTTGATTTGTTCTGGTCGATAATTTTTGGCGGTATCTCCACGAGTTTTGAGATGCCGTTCTTCATCAGCCAATTCAGACCTTCTTTGCTATTGCCCGCCGCGTCAGCCAACAAACCAGCACCGTACAGATCAACAATGTGTGGGTCGCCAGCGGCGAGTTTGCCCCAACATTCAGCAAAACCATTGCGCGAACTGCCGATGTTGCGATATTCACAATCACGACATTTGCTACCCAGCGGTGGCTCAAGACTGATAGTCGGGTCAGCGGCAATCTTCAACAGCGAGTTGCTCTGCGATCGCACGCTCGCAATCAACTCGTCGACTTCGAGACGCACATTTAGAAAACCCAAAAAATGCTGACTGCGCAACGCCGCAATGTCGCCGTGATAAATAGCCCGTGGCCCAGTGCTGCCAGGGTCTTTGTCGGTGATTAATTCAACTTTGTTGAAGATCGCTTCTTCGTGACAAGTTTTTGCCTTGTCCACGAGACATAACTCAGGCTCGACTTTCATTTCTGGATATGCCAGTTCAAG
>CAMBWL010000133.1 GCA_945871625.1 Bifidobacterium breve | reverse complement strand
TCCAAAGGTTTTGTCGTCTTGACATGGTCTGCCCGTGGATTTGGCGAGTCGACCGGGCAAATTGAGATGAATTCAATCGATAACGAAGTCGCAGATACGCGCGCGTTGATTACTCATCTGGCTAAAAGCAAGAACGTAATTCTTGACGCCGACGGAGACCCACGTGTCGGAATCATGGGCAGTTCATACGGCGGTGCGAACGCCCTGTTGACTGCCAGTCAAGATTCGCGACTTGATGCCGTAATTTCTGACATCTCATGGAGTGATCTACAACAGGGTCTGTTTCCTCAATCTGTTGAAAGTTCTGTTACATCTGGTCCGTTCAAAAAAGTTTGGGCAGGGACCTTCTTCTCTGCCGTCACATTGCAGAGTGCATATCTAGGCGAGTGTGGTTCGTTTGCGCAACGATGGTGTGACGCGTATCAAAATGCAGTTTTGCAAGGCAAGCCAAGTCTGAGTGAGAAAAAACTTCTTGATTCGGTTTCGCCAATTAGATTCGCCTCGTCAATTTCGGCACCTACCTTATTGAGCCAAGGACAAGCCGATTCTTTGTTCCCTCTCAGCGAGAGTTACAAACTTGCGCAGGAGTTAAAGAAAAACAAGTCTGAATTGCAGCTTTCGATGATTTGGCATGCAGATGGTCACGATGGTTCGAACGCCCAAGCACCGTATTTACGAGAACAATTTCTGCTTTGGTTTCAAAAGCATTTGCTGAACCGTGAAATTGATTTTCCAATCTTTCAGTTCACGAGATCAAACGGTTCGATTTCGCTACAAGACTCGACGGTGATTCCTAAAGTCTTTACAAGTGAAAAACTTCCGTTTGAAAATGAACCCAAACAATTGCAGTTGGTAACCCCGACGGCGGCGTTGATATATCCGATCGGCGGCGTGCCGAGCGCAATTTCGGCACTCCCGGGCATCGGTTCGGCTGGAGCACTTGCCTCACAGTTGCTCTCGAATCTTGCTGGTTTCAGCCCGGCATTTTTGCCCGGACAAAGCGGGTTTTTGGAGAGCACCCCATTGACGGAGCCGATTTCAGTTGTTGGACCCTCGTCAATCAAGGTTCGTATTACCAGCACTGTGCCAGACGCGATACTTTTCTTTTCATTAGTCACAAAGTCGCCGAGTGGTGCAATTAATCTGCCAAATGGAATTGTTGCACCGGTCAAAATTTCAAACATTTCAGAGAGCGGTGCCGATGTAGTGATCAACCTGCCGGCAACAATTTTGGATGCATCAATTGGTGACGTGCTTGCAGTCGGTATTTCATCAACAGATCAAGGGTATGAAACGCCGAAGACATCACGGTTTTATTCTGTATCACCACTTTCGCCACTGACATATCAAACGAGCATCGCAACGGCGGCACAGTCGAGTTCGGCAAACATTTTTTGGCCGCTTGGCGCTGTCGCTTCAGTAGTTCTGGCGGCTATTTTTGTTCGAATTCGTAGGCCGAAAATTTCGCCGGCTAAAGAAACGAGCAATGCACTCGTTGCGGTAGAAAATTTAAGCAAAACTTATAAAGACGGCCATCGGGCAGTCGCAGATCTGTCGTTTGAGGTTCAACGCGGACAAGTCGTCGGGCTTCTTGGCCCCAATGGTGCGGGTAAAACGACGGCACTTCGAATGATGATGGGTCTGATATTCCCGACCAATGGCTCGATCTATTTGAGTGGCGAATCGGTTTACCCGGGTTCGCCGGCGCTTTCAAACATCGGCTGTTTCATTGAAGGACCGGGTTTCTTGCCTCATTTATCTGGTCGCGAAAATCTTCGTCTCTATTGGCAGTCAATCGGCCGTGATGGTGAGCAGCATTTAGATCAAGTTGTCGCGATCACAAAACTTGGCACTGCGTTGGATAAAAAAGTGCGCACTTACAGTCAGGGCATGCGCCAGCGGTTAGCAATTGCCCAGTCGATGCTCGGCATGCCAGATCTCTTGGTTCTTGACGAACCGACAAACGGTCTCGATCCTCAGCAGATCGCCGAGATGCGACAGGTACTAAAAAATTATGCATCAACGGGCAGAACAGTTGTCATTTCATCGCACCTGCTGGCAGAAATTCAGCAAACGTGTAGTCATGTCGTGTTGATGCATCGAGGCGAACTGGTCGCATTCGGCCCGATGGAGGATTTGCTTACAAAAAACCGTCGATCTCAATCACTAGAAGAGATTTTTCTTGAGCTAATTGGTGACGATTTGGTCATCGGTCAGGAGAACTAATGAGCTACACACCGTCAAGGACACTGCCATATCGAATTGAGATGTACCGACAGTTGAAGCGAAAGCGCACTGCCATCGCATATCTATTCGTGGTTTCGCTTCCCGTGTTAGTGGCGATTGCCGTGAAGTTTGGTCCTTCGGGCAACAGCGGTGGTCCGACTCGTCTTGGCTCTGGCACGACCGACTTGATTGGCTTGGCAACTATCGGTGCCTCAAATTTCACCGTAACGATGCTCTATTTTGCCACGCCTTTTCTCTTAGTCACGGTGATCGCGCTATTCAATGGCGACACGGTTGCGTCTGAGGCTTCTTGGTCGACCCTCAGATATTTGTTGGCATCGCCGGTTCCGCGAGCGCGTCTGTTGCTCCAGAAAATAAAGGTCAGTCTGAGTCTCTCGGTTGTGGCGGTGTTGATCATGCCAATTAGCTCGTGGATTGTCGGTGCGATCGCGTTTGGTACCAATCCTTTGCAAAGCCCACTCGGGGCAACGTTTACAAACCCAATTGCTATTTCGCGAATTGCAATCATCACGGTGTATATCGCGATCTCGCTGATGTTCGTTGCAGGTCTCGCTTTTTATTTGAGCGTGCGAACAGACGCGCCACTCGGCGCTGTTGGTGTTGCTGTGGCAGTTTCAATTTTGCTCAGCATTCTCGACACGATCACGGCGCTTGGCAAAATTCGTGACTGGCTGCCGGTTCATTATGCGTTTTCATGGTTTGATGCATTGGCAACAACTATCGATTATTCGGTGATGATTCGGGGCGGTAGTTATTGCTTCATCGCGGGAACCATTCTTTACGCCTTCGCAATCAATCGGTTCGCACATAAAGACGTCACTTCGTAACTGAGCGACGGCCAGTTTTTACTAGTCCCCGAGCGGGTAGCGTTTGGCTGATTGCGTGGGGCCAGTAGCTCAGTGGTTAGAGCAGGGGACTCATAATCCCTTGGTCGTAGGTTCGATCCCTACCTGGCCCACTGTTTGACATCGTGGCTAGGTGCGCTAGTCTCGTTACACAAATCGCACACGTCAACAGGATGGGTGCAAAAG
>CAMBWL010000132.1 GCA_945871625.1 Bifidobacterium breve | reverse complement strand
CGCCAAGAGTAAAAGTTAAAAGCGGCGCGAGGCCATATGCGCCAACCAACAAACTCACGACCAGTGCCGCTACTCCACACCATGCCGGCCAGAAAAGTCTTTCGCGCAAAGTTTCGGTTGAAGCCTTACGCCACGGTAAGACAGGTGCGATCGCCATCAGCGTCAGCAGTGCAAGACCAATCGGCATCGAAAGTTTGTTGAAGAACGGCGCGCCAACAGCAATTTGTCGGTCTTGCAACGCCTCAATAATCAACGGAAACACCGTGCCCAACAAAACGACAAATGCAAACACGGCGAACAAAACATTGTTCGCCAAAAATGCTGCTTCGCGCGACAGGGGCGAATCAATCACACCGGGGCTGCGAAGTTTGTCGCCACGCCAACCGATCAAACCGATCGAAACGACGAGCACAACTGCGAACATCGCCAAGAACCACGCGCCGATACTGCTCTCGCTGAACGCATGCACACTGTTTAAAACACCCGAGCGAGTTAAGAATGTACCCAAAATTGTCAAACTAAAAGTTGCGACAAGCAAAGAAATATTCCAAACACGCAACATACCCCTGCGCTCTTGCACCAACACCGAGTGAATATATGCGGTGCCCGTGATCCACGGCAAAAGCGAGGCATTTTCAACCGGGTCCCACGCCCACACACCACTCCATCCCAAAACTTCGTAACTCCACCAACTACCGAGCGCGATGCCGAAAGTCAAAAAGCCCCACGCAAAAAGTGACCAGCGCCGAGTTGCAACGAGCCAACCCTCGCCAACTCGACCTGTGATCAACGCGGCGATCGCAAATGCAAACGGCACCGTGACACCGACATAACCCAAATACAAAATCGGTGGATGAAACATCACCAAGATGTGGTTTTGCAACAGCGGGTTCGGGCCAGGGCCGTCAAGCACACCAGGAGCACCGACGGCAAACGGATTCGCTGGAAAAAATGAGACGAGAAAGAAGAACGCCAAGACTAAGAACATCACGCCAAGTGCCCATGATGCGATCAGGTCTTGCATGCGCTTGCGCACCCAAAATGCAACAGCCAATGTGTAACCGGCCAAAACAAGAACCCACATCAAGATCGAACCTTCGAGTGCGCTCCAGACTGCGGCAAAGTTATAAAGCGCAGGCGTCGACCATGATCCGACTTTTTGCACATAAGCCAGCGAGAAGTCGCGGGTGATCATCGCATATTCCATTGCTGCGAATGCACCGGTAGCGGCGGCGAACGAGAGCACCGAAAATCTTGGTATCAAGCGAATTATTTGTTGGTCATTGCGGCGTGCACCGGTGAATGCCGCAAACGCACCAAACACCGCACCGATGAAACCGACTAAGAGAAACGCACGACCAATCGTGCCGCTCATCCCTGCGCTTGCGAACATGCCGCGCTCCCAGAAGATTCAATACGGTCGGCGTTTTTCTCTGCATATTCATTTGAGTGTTTCACTTCGATGCGATTCGATTCAAAAGTGCCGTCAATCATGCGACCATGCGCGACAACTGAGATGCACTCTTGAAAAACACCGCCAGGGTCACCGGAATAAACAACATTTATCGACTTGTTGTTGAACGTCATCACGAAACTAGTTTTACTTCCAATTTTTTGCAATGAATTTTCTTCAACTGTGCCCTGTACTCGCAAACGAGTTGCTTCTTCGCAACCACTGCGTATGCCGATCTCATCAACATTGCAGTAATAGTCGATCGCCGATCTCAGAAACTGGGTGACGATAACTACGCCGCCCACGCCGACTAACGACAACAAAATAATCGGCAACCACTTGCGCGGCTTTTTAGCGGGCTCTGATGGCCTTGGGGTTAAGTCCACTACAACCAGGTCTTATCTTTGTCGGTCACCGACTGCGACGACTTTTGGGCACTACGCAAAGTTGAAACTGCAAATATCAAGATCGCCCCGAGCGTCAAAATGTATGAACCAAAAATGAATCCGGCGTCTTTCATTTAGTTTGCCGACCCTTCGGCGCGTCGCGCGACAATCGCCGAATCGAGACCTTGGTGGTTCGCAATATCAACCAGCAACATCGTGCGCTGGCGATGCAAGACGAGCCAAATGAACACAAGCGTGAAACCGACCACACCGCTGAACAAAGTGAACAACATCAAGTCATCCATTTTGACATCACCGTTCGGATTTAAAACCGTCGCACCCTGATGCAGACTGCGCCAGAGCACGACGCTGAAATGCACTAGTGGTATCTCGAGCACCGCCAACATCGCCACGACGGCCGAACGACGTGCACGTTGCTCGACAGAACCTTCGAGGCGTCGCACCGCAAGATAACCAAGATATGTGACGAACAAAAATGCGGTTGTCGTCAAGCGTGGGTCCCACTGCCAGAACTCGCCCCAAGTCAACCGACCCCACAAACTGCCGGTAATCAGTGTGATCGCCATGAACATCACGCCGACTTCGGCCGAAGCGCCTGCGAACCGATCAAAACCCATTGAATGCTTTGTGCTGATCAGCCAACTCGCCGACGCAACTGCAGTGAAAACAAACGCGAGATACGCAATCCACGCTGACGGCACATGCACATACATGATTCTCACCGACTCGCCCTGCACGACATCTTGCGGGGTCAACAGCAAACCGCTGACAACAACCCACGCCATCACCAAAATTGCTGTCGCGCCAATAACTCGTGTCGCGCGTGTGCCAGTTGGCGAGGTGCTTTGCAAAACTTGCGACATTAAATATTTTCTCCTGAAATATTTTTTACGAATTTAAAACTATTCATCGATCAGCGACCCGAAAGCCAAAGACCCACCGACACCGAACACCGCGGCGAAAACTGTCAACAAACCAATCCATGCCCATCCTTCTGAGGTTTGCGCACCACCACTGCCGAAAGCCGCTTCGGTGGCTCTCGTTGCCGCGATTAGCACCGGCGCCACAACTGGCAGCAACAACAAAGGAAGCAAAGTTTCACGTCCTTTCGCGCCAGCAGTGAGACCGCCATAAAGAGTACCAACGAAGGCCAATCCGCTTGTCGCACAAAGTACGCAAGTGACCAACAACACCAGACCGCTTGCGCTCACGTCGACCCTATATAAGAGGACAGCGCCGCAGATTAGAACTATTTCAAGTGCAACGAGTTTCAATGCCAACGCAATCGCCTTGCCGAAAAAAACTGCCGACAGATCAATGCCCGCAACTCGCAGCGAGTCGAGCGCGCCATCGGCCGTATCTATCGCAAACGACCGTTGCACGATTATGAACAGCGAGAACAATGTCGCCAACCAAACCAAACCACCGGCAACACGTTGCAAAACATCGTCGTTGTCGAGCGCGAAGGCGAACATCACCATCACCAG
>CAMBWL010000131.1 GCA_945871625.1 Bifidobacterium breve | reverse complement strand
AGGTATCGTTTCCCCATGCCAAGTTTCGATGTCGTATCCGAAGTTGATCGCCAAGAATTGCGAAACGCAATTGACCAGGCTCAGCGAGAACTCGCAAATCGCTACGACTTTAAAGACACAAATTCTGAGATTGAACAAAAAGATCTTGTCTTGACCTTACGAACTTCGAGCGAAGACCGACTGCGTGCGCTCAAAGTTCTGCTTGAAGAGCGCTTCGTAAAACGAAATATCTCTTTGAAGAGTTTGGACTGGGGCAAAATCGAGCAAGCCACGGGCGAAAGCGTGCGCCAAATCGTGACGATCAAAGTTGGTGTGCCAGCCGACAAAGCACGTGAGATCAACAAACTAATTAAAGATAAAGGACCAAAAGGTGTCGGTGGTCAGACGCAGGGCGATCAACTCAGGGTCAGCGGCAAAAAACGTGACGACTTACAGCAGACCATCGCGATGTTGCGCGCGGCGAACCTAGATTTGCCGTTGCAATTTATTAATTTCCGCGACTAGCACGACTCAAATATTTAGTCTTCTGTTGGTGTCTCACTCGCCCGTCTTTGCAATTCGCTGACCACAGATGCATCGGCAAGGGTCGTCGTGTCGCCAATGTTGCGACCTTCGGCAACGTCTCGCAATAATCGACGCATAATCTTGCCGCTTCGCGTCTTGGGCAGGTCGGGCGTGAAAAAAATCATTTTTGGCTTGGCAATCGGACCAATCTCTTTTGCAACATGCTCGCGTAGTACTTTTTCGTCGACCTCAAGTCCGCTGCGCAAAGTCACATAGGCGATAATCGCCTGACCAGTCATTGCATCGTTCGCGCCGACAACCGCGGCCTCGGCCACACTCGGGTGCGAGACCAGCGCCGACTCAACTTCTGTGGTCGAGATGCGATGCCCCGATACGTTCATCACATCATCAACTCGACCCAACAACCACAAATATCCATCGCTGTCGAGTTTTGCGCCGTCACCGGCGAAGTATCGACCTGGAAATCTGCTCCAATAAGTTTCGCGGTAGCGCTTTTGATCCCCCCAAATACCTCGCAACATACCTGGCCATGGCGTGGTGAGAGTTAGATAGCCGCCGCCTGACAAAACTCGATTGCCTTGCTCGTCCACAAGTTCGGCACCAATACCTGGCAACGGAAATGTCGCCGAGCCTGGCTTCGTAACCGTGACCCCAGGTAACGGAGTGATCATCATTCCGCCGGTTTCGGTTTGCCACCAAGTGTCGATTATCGGGCATCGCGAGCCACCAACATTTTCGTTGTACCAAATCCATGCTTCTGGATTAATCGGCTCGCCCACAGTGCCGATCAAACGCAACGAACTCAAATCATGTTTCGCCAGTTCTTGAGCACCCCACTTCATGTAGGTTCGAATCGCCGTTGGCGCAGTATAAAAAATAGTCGCCTTATATTTTTCGATAATTTGCCAGATTCGATCATTCGCGGGAAAGTTCGGCACGCCCTCGTACATAATTTGTGTCGCGCCATTAGCCAAAGGCCCGTAAACGATATAACTGTGCCCAGTCACCCAACCCACGTCGGCTGTGCACCAAAAAATATCTGTATCTGGCTTGTGGTCAAACGCATATTTAAAAGTCGTGGTGACATGAGTCAGATATCCGGCGGTCGTGTGCATGATGCCCTTGGGTTTGCCGGTTGTGCCGGATGTGTACAGCAAAAACAACAAATGCTCGGCTTCCATTGGTTCAGCATCACAAACGGCATCGGCATCGGCCATTGCTTCGTGATACCAAACATCTCGACCCGGCGTCATTGAGATTTCATTGTTGCCACGCTTCACGACAACGACGTGCTCAATTGTCGTCGTCGACTTCAACGCCTCGTCGGCCTGAGATTTGAGCGGAAAAACCTCGCCGCGACGCCAACCACCGTCTGCGGTAATCAAAAGTTTGGCTTCGGCATCATTGATCCGATCCGACAAAGACTGCGACGAAAAGCCACCAAATACGACGCTATGTGCCGCCCCAATTCGTGCGCAAGCCAACATTGCCACTGCCGCCTCGGGGATCATCGGCAAATAAATATTTACCCGGTCACCCTTTTTGATGCCAAGATTTTTTAAGACGTTTGCAAAACGCTGAACTTCATCCAGCAGTTGCAAGTATGTAATCACGCGTGAGTCGCCCGGTTCGCCCTCCCAGTAGAAGGCAACTTTGTCGCCACGACCGGCAAGAACTTGGCGGTCAAGACAGTTATACGAAACATTAAGTGTTCCGTCACTAAACCACTCGGCGTACGGAAGATCCCATTCGAGCGTCTTTGTGAAAGGTTGCGCCCATGAGATCAACTCGCGCGCATGCCGTGCCCAATATGCCTCAAAGTCACGCTCGCCTTCGAGATACAAACTCTGGTCCGAGACGATGGCGTTGGCTTTGAATTCTGTCGACGGCGGAAACGTTCTTTGCTCATATGACAGTGCGTCGATCGCGTGAACTTCGTCTACCATCTGCCCCTCACTTTAGAACCACCGATTTAAATGCCCATCGGCGAGAATAGTAAATCTCAATGGAAAACTCACATTCGTCAAATCCATCAGGTGTCACCAGCACGACCAGCACGGACACCAACTTGCAATTTGGTTTGTTTGAGTGGCTATTGGCCCTCGGCATGGCGTTGACCTGGGGCTCGTCGTTTCTGTTGATTGACATCATCATTCGTGATGCACCAACTAGTTTCGTGCCTTTTGGTCGATCTTTTTTCGGCATGGTTGCGCTATTTTTTGTGCCTGGCTCGCGAGAGAAGATTGCCCGCGAGCATCACGTACGACTTTTCATTCTTGGTTTGATATGGATGGCACTGCCATTCTTTTTGTTTCCGCTCGCCGAACAAACAGTGGCGAGCAGTATCGCCGGCATGATGAATGGTGCGTTGCCGGTTGTCGTCGCAGTGATCACGGCGATCTGGGTGCGCAAAGCCCCGTCGATTCAACGCAGCATCGCGGTGGTCGTTGGCTTCATCGGCATCGTATTGATTGCCGTGCCCTCAATCAACGACGGAAGTTCTGCCGACTTAGAAGGCATCACCTATTTGGTAATCGCACTTCTCTGCTACGCCGTGGGTCTGAATATTGCACGACCATTACAGGTGATCTACTCGCCCGCTTCGTTGATGTTGCACGTTGTTGCTATCTCAACCCTGATTTCTGCGCCGATCGGTCTTGTCGCGTTACGTTCGACGACTTTCACACTGAGCCTGCTCGGATCAACTGTTATTCTTGGAGCTCTCGGCTCGGGCATCGCATTTTTACTCTTCGGCATGCTGTTGAAGCGCACCGGAACAATTCGGGCGATGATTCCGACTTACTTCACGCCAGTCGTTGGCACTTTTCTCGGCGTTGCTTTTAACGACGAGAAGATCCT
>CAMBWL010000130.1 GCA_945871625.1 Bifidobacterium breve | reverse complement strand
TCGCTGCTGATGTCGCCAGTTGTTTCGGCGCCACGGTGCACACCGCCGATGCCACCAGTTGAAAAAACTTTTATCCCAGCGCGCGCGGCCAACAACAACGACGACGAAACAGTCGTCGCGCCAACAGCCCATTTTGTGGCCATCGCCGTGCCCAGTTCGCGTTCGCCAACTTTTTTTGCGGGCCCACAAATAAGTGGCCACTCGGCCTCGTCAATGCCGACGCGAGCGACACCGTCAAGCACAACCGTTATCGCTGGCACGGCATTAAAACTACGAATCGCTTTGGTGCAGCGCGTCAATGCTTCAAGATTGGCTGGCGAAGGCAGACCGAGGTTCGAAAAAATCGTCGACTCAAGTGCAACAACGGGGCGTCGGTCGCGAAGCGCTTTCCCGACTTCATCGCTGATGCGAATTTCAAAACTAGTCATGAGGCATCCATTGTCGCGCCCGGGCTGCGCAAAACTCGTGCCGCAAGTTGATGGCCAGCGATCACGCAGTTATGCAACTGTTCGACAGATTGGTCGTGTGACGACTCGTGTATATGTGTCTGTTTGAATCTCGTCAAAAAGCCCGCGGCAAAAGCATCGCCTGCACCAGTCGAGTCGATTATCTCGCCAACTGGGGTAACGGCAATCGTTGATCTTTCGGCTTTGTTGATCAGTGTCGTCGGCGCCGCGCCTGCTTTGATCACGACGGTTTCAAGTTCGAGCGGTTGTGCTGCGAGGTTCAAGACTTCAGCCTCGTCGGTATTGCAGAAAAATATTTTCGGATTCAATTCGGCGACAAGATCGCGAAATCTCGCAACGCCAAAAGTTTTAATCAGCGACGCCGAAGATGCATCTATTGAAACTGCGATGTTTTGCGCGTGTGCGGTTGCGATGCACTCGCGCGCAGCACTGCCGAGCGGTTCAGAAAAAAGCGAATATGCGGGCACATGCAAAATCGAAACGCCATCATGCCAATTTTTTGGTGCGTGTTCAAGTTGTGTGGCTGCCGCGCGATCGGTCAGCATCGTGCGTTCGCCGTCAGGTGAAACGATCACAACGATCGAACCGGTGTGACCCGAGCGCACGACACACGGCTCGACGCCCGATGTCTCGAGTGCGGCAACAAGTTGGTCGCCGAGCAGATCGTTGCCAACTTGAGCGACCAGTCGCGAACGAAATTCAGAGGTACTGACTTTGTCGGCTGTACTGACTTTGTCGGCTGTGGCGGCGAACACCGCAACATTCGACGCACTACCACCGCGTGTGCGAACAATTTTTGACGGAGTATCTGTGCCGTAACTTAAGGCAGTTGGCAACCAAACAACGACATCTTCTACAAGATCGCCGATGACGCACAACACGTCGTGGCGAGATTAAACCGAAAGAAGGTCGCGAGCGCCAGTGTCGCTAGACGGATGACGCAACTTGCTCATCGCGCGCGCTTCAATTTGTCGAATGCGCTCGCGGGTCAAGTTGAATGCCTCACCAACTTCTTCGAGTGTTCTTGGCTCACCACGATCGAGACCGAAACGCAACGCCAAAATTTCGCGCTCGCGTTCGTCGAGTGGCGCCAGCAAGCGAGTGATTTCTTCGGGCAACAACGCAGTGGCAGCAACTTCGAACGGCGATTCGGCAGAGCGGTCTTCCACAACGTCGCCAAGTTCGGCATCGCCGTCTTCACGCAACGGCTCTGACAACGACAATGGCTCGGCTGCAAAACGCAACGCCTCGGTGACTTTGTCGGCTGGCATTTCGACTTCTTCTGCCAATTCGGCAAGCGTGGCGTGTCGGCCGAACTTCAACTCAAGGCGCGACCGCGCCTTTTGCAAACGGGCGAGCGTGTCGCCGGCATGAACCGGAAGGCGAATCGTGCGACCCGTGTTGGCGATGCCGCGGGTGATCGCTTGGCGAATCCACCAAGTCGCATACGTCGAAAACTTGAAGCCCTTGCGCCAATCGAACTTTTCAACGGCATGCATCAAACCGAGGTTGCCCTCTTGAATCAAATCGAGCAGTGGCAAACCAGAGGCCTGATATTTTTTGGCGATTGAAACAACCAACCGTAAATTCGACTGCACAAATTGGCGTTCAGCGCGCGCACCGGCACGCACGATTTTGTTTAGTTCGCGTCGTCGCGTCGGGTTGACCTGTTTTTCAGTTTTCTTCAGAGTCGCTTCGGCCGATTTGCCTTCTTCGATCGCTTTTGCCAATCGAACTTCATCATCTTTGGTGAGCAAAACATATTGACCAATATCTGTGAGGTAGAGCCGGACAAGATCTTCGTCGTCTCGGTCAATTCTCTCTTTGGCCACGAAATCCCCTTATTCAATTGGTCACACTCGGTGCGACACGCCTAACGATACCGACGAGGCGACAAAGCTACACGCGAAAAATGCAAGTTTTTTACCTGAAATTGTGGCTAGTCTTTGCCTTATGTCAAACCCAATTCTTAATGAAAAGAGTTTTGCAAAAGTTGTCGAGCGATCAGCGGGTGAAGCTGGTTGGGCTGCACCACAATCAGGTCAGCAAACTTATCGAGCACCGATTTCAGATGGTCCAGTGTCGCCATACACCTCGACAGAGAAGATGACAGCGAGCGGCACCGCCAGTGCGGGCATGTTGCTGACATTGTTGTTGCTGGCGGCGGCGATTTTTGGTTGGTCGTCGGTCAGCGAGTCGGCAAACGGCGCTGTGCAGTTTCCAGCATGGACGATTGGCGGTGCGTTGGCCGGTTTCGTGGTCGCTTTGGTGCTCACTTTCAAGCCCAAACTTTCGCGTGTGCTTGCGCCGATTTACGCAGTGGCCCAAGGCGTTTTCGTTGGTGCGATTTCGAAAGTTTTCAATACCGCCTATGACGGCATCGTGTTGCAGGCTGTCGGCATCACGCTCGGCGTATTCGTCGTGATGCTCGTGCTTTATCGCACTGGCGTGATTCGCGTAACCGACAAAATGCGTCGCACGGTCATCGGTGCAACGATGGGTGTCGCGGTGTTCTACGGCATTTCATTTTTGATGAGTCTTTTCGGTGCGAATATTTCGTTTTTGAATAGTTCAAGTTTGATGAGCATCGGATTTAGCTTGCTCGTTGCTGGTCTTGCGGCGATGAACTTGGCGCTCGACTTCGACTTCATTGAGCGCGGCGAGCAGGCAGGTCTGCCAAAATATTTCGAGTGGTATGCCGCTTTCGGCTTGCTAGTCACAATGGTCTGGCTATATCTCGAAATCTTGCGCCTCTTGGCCAAACTTCGCGAACGCTAAAACTCAATCGCTATTGCGCACACTGTTTTGCGCGCTGAATCCGCGCGCGACACTTTGAAACTGGGCGAACTGTAGAATACAAAGCACCGATGACGTACATTCTCGGAATTTCTGCGCTTTATCATGACAGTGCCGCGTGCCTAATTAGAGACGGCGA
>CAMBWL010000129.1 GCA_945871625.1 Bifidobacterium breve | reverse complement strand
GCGACGTTGTAGTGACGATCACCGACGGTTTCTGGCGTCAAAATTGTCGAGGTTGACGCGAGCGGGTCTACTGCTGGATAAATGCCCAACGATGCGATTTGTCGCGACAACTCTGTTGTTGCATCCAAGAAAGCAAACGTCGTGAACGGTGCTGGGTCGGTGTAGTCGTCGGCAGGCACATAAACAGCCTGCAACGAAGTAATCGAACGACCACGCGTTGAAGTGATGCGCTCTTGCAACTGACCCATCTCGTCGGCAAGCGTCGGCTGGTATCCCACTGCTGACGGCATACGGCCCAACAGCGTCGACACTTCAGAGCCGGCCTGTACGAAACGGAAAATGTTGTCAACGAACAACAACACGTCTTGGTTTTTCACATCGCGGAAATACTCGGCCATTGTCAAAGCCGAAAGCGCAACGCGCAAGCGCACGCCTGGTGGTTCGTCCATTTGGCCAAACACCAGCGCGGCCTTTTCGAACACGCCCGACTCTTCCATTTCAAGACGCAAGTCGGTGCCTTCGCGAGTTCGCTCACCAACACCGGCAAACACCGACACACCGCCGTGCTTTGACGCAACGCGGTTGATCATCTCGGTGATCAAAACGGTTTTACCTACACCTGCACCACCGAACAAACCGATTTTTCCACCGGCCAAATATGGCGTGAGCAAGTCAATAACTTTGATGCCTGTTTCGAACATTCGCTTTGATGGCTCGAGTGTGTCGAACGCCGGCGCAGGTCGGTGAATCTCCCAACGCTCAGCATCTTTGAAATCATCGTTGTTGCCGTCGAGACAATCGCCCCAAACGTTCCATACGTGGCCGAGGGTCTTGTCGCCAACTGGCACGGTGATGCCACGACCCGTGTCACGCACTGGAGTGCCACGACGCAGACCGTCGGTCGGCTTCATGCACACGGCGCGCACGCGACTCTGACCAAGCTGCTGGGCAACTTCGGCCAAAATCACATTCGGCTTGCCGTCAACCGTAACTGTGAACTCGAGTGCCTGGTTAAGTTCTGGCAGTGACCCACGCGGAAACTCAACGTCGATAACCGGACCAGCAATCGCGACTACTCGCCCATCTTTGCGGTCTGTATTTGTTGCTGTGCTCATATTTCTCCCTTTTAATTTCGCTTAAAAATTCGTAACTAGCTAACTACTGACCATTTCCCGAACTTCATCATCATCAGAACCGAGCGCCTCGGCACCACTGACGATTTCCATAATTTCTGTCGTAATCGAATCTTGACGAGCGCGGTTCATGATGCGCGACAAGTTCTTGATCAACTCTTCAGCATTATCTGTCGCCGATTTCATGGCACGTTGACGAAATGCATGCTCGCTCGCCGCCGCGTTGAGCAGAGCCGCATAAATTCGGGCCTCAACATAGCGCGGCAGCAATGTTTGCAGAATCAATTCAGGATCTGGTTCGAACTCGTAGTTGCCACCCGACGCCGACTTGCCGTCACCACCAGCAATGACATCGCGTTCGAGTGGCACGAGCGGGCGGCGCACGACTTCTTGCCGACCCGAAGATACGAACCGCGTGTACACAAGTTCAACCCGATCAACCTCGCCGCTCAGATACAAGTCAACTACGAACTGGCCAATCGCCTTGGCGTTCCCATATTTCGGCGCATCAGAAAACCCTGTGAAACTTTTTGAAGTTTTGTACTGACGAAACCTGAAATAGTTCTCAGCCTTGCGACCGACGGGCACAACAAGATAATTTTTTGACGCCACAACATCTGCCTTGACTTCGCCTTCTGTGGCGCGCAAAATGCCGGCGTTGTAGCCGCCGCACAAACCACGATCGGCAGTGATCGCGACATAGCAAGTCGTGCGAATCTCAGGCCGCGCCTTCAAAAACGCCGAAGAGTTTCCGGCACCACCAGCAGCCAAATCTTTGACAACTTCGGTGATTCGTTCGCTGTATGGCACGGCGGCGGCAACTCGCTGCTGCGCTTTTACGATGCGCGAGCCAGCGATCAATTCCATTGCGCGCGTGATCTTCTTGGTCGCCAAAACCGATCTGATCCGACTGCGTAATATGCGCTCTTGCCCGCCCGCCATTTTGGTTTAGACCTACTCAGTCGCGAGCGTTTTTGCGCTCGCCGCTTCGCCAGTTTCACCGGCATCAGTTTTTGTTGGATCAACAGCGCCAGATTTTTTAGTCGGTACGAAGCCAGCCTTGAACGCAGCAACGATCGAAGCCAAATCTTTTGGTACATCTGCTTTTGGTTCTTGGCGAATGCCCGAAAGCAAACCCGCATGGCGTGAACGCATGTGCTCGAGAAGTTCATTCTCGAAGCGACGCACATCGCCAACCGGAATCGTGTCAAGGTAACCCTTGGTGCCGGCGAAAATCGAAACAACTTGCTCTTCAACCGGCATCGGTGAGTTGAGCGGTTGCTTCAACAACTCAACCAATCGATATCCACGCTCAAGTTGCGCTTTTGAAATTGCGTCAAGTTCGCTACCGAAGGTTGCGAACGCTTCGAGTTCACGAAACTGCGCAAGATCGAGTTTCAGCGTGCCCGAAACACTCTTCATCGCTTTGATTTGAGCGGCACCACCTACACGGCTTACCGAGATACCTACGTCAACTGCCGGACGAACACCAGACTTGAACAAGTTGTCTTGCAAATAAACCTGACCGTCTGTAATCGAAATTACATTGGTTGGAATATACGCCGACACGTCACCAGCTTTTGTTTCGATAACTGGCAAAGCAGTCAACGAACCAGCGCCACGCTCGTCACTCAGTTTTGCGGCACGCTCAAGCAAACGGCTGTGCAGGTAGAAAACGTCGCCCGGATAAGCCTCGCGACCTGGTGGACGACGCAACAACAACGCGATCTGTCGGTAGGCCTCTGCCTGCTTTGACAAGTCGTCGTATACGACTAGCGCATGCTCGCCGTTTTCCATCCACTGCTGGCCAATCGCGCAACCTGCATATGGTGCGAGATATTTGAACGGCGCAGGGTTTGACGCTGGCGCGGCAACAACGACCGTGTATTCAAGCGCACCGAATTGGCGCAACACTTCTACGGTTTGAGCAATCGTCGAACCCTTTTGGCCGATCGCCACATAAATGCACTTAACTCCCAAACCACGCTGGTTAAGAATCGTGTCGATTGCAATCGTCGTCTTGCCAGTCTTGCGGTCACCAATGATCAGTTCACGCTGACCGCGACCGATCGGTGTCATCGCGTCAATCGCTTTGATGCCGGTCTGCAACGGCTCGTGCACTGGCTTGCGACCCATGATGCCTGGCGCCTGCCCTTCAACACGACGCATGATCGCACCAACAATGTCGCCCTTGCCGTCAATCGGTTGACCCAGCGCGTTCACTACTCGTCCCAACATCGCATCGCCAACTGGCACCGACAAAATTCGACCGGTGGCTTTAACCGTTTGATTTTCTTCGATT
>CAMBWL010000128.1 GCA_945871625.1 Bifidobacterium breve | reverse complement strand
CAGACCCGCAAATGGCAACACCTGATTGGTCACGACGCGACTGCGCATCTCAATTCTCAGGTCTTTTAACAACACGGCGGTCACCACTTTGCCTTTGGCGACCCTCGCCTTTGAATTATTTTTCATGATTCAGTCACCACGCCGCCGACGACGGTCAGAGATCGCGTCGCCAAATTTTGTGCCCGATCAATTTCATGGGATGCAAACACGACCGTCGCCCCCGCCTCTCGCGCCGAACGCAATGTCTTATCGAGTTCGTCGCGACCTTGCGAATCGAGCCCGGCATGTGGTTCGTCGAGCAACCACAGCTGCGCTCGGCGCACGATCAAAGTCGCCAATGCGCATCGGCGACGCTGCCCCGCCGAGAGATTCGCCACGCGCGTGGCGCTCAGGCGATCGGATAATCCCATTATTTGCATCGCAGTCACGACATCTTGATCTGATGCACCGATCAATCGCGACCAGAACGAAATGTTTTCTGCGACGGTCAAATCTTGAAACAAACCATTGGCGTGACCAAGTAGTCCAACTTTTGAGCGCACCGCGTAACGCTCGACGCCCAAGTCGCAACCCAGCACGGTGGCCGTACCACGAGCAATCGGCAACAGTCCTGCGCAAACGCGCAGCAAGGTTGTTTTGCCAGCGCCGTTTGGACCCTGAAGCAACACGATTTCACCGCTCGCGACCTCAAAACTTGCACCAGCAAGTGCCGGAAAATTGTCGTAGGCAACGACAACATCTGAAAAACTAACTATCATCACTCGCCTTTGAAATTCGCGGCGCGCTTTTCTGAAAATGCAGCGCGACCCTCTTCGACATCTTTGCTCGCCCACGCATGATCTCGCGCTCGTTGCACTAGTTCGTTAACTTCTGGTTCGCGCGATGAAGCGTTTAATGCCGCCTTATGGCCAGCGATTGAAAGTGGTGCAAGCGCAGCAATTTCGCGCGCCCAAGCGAGCGCTGCATCAAAATCGCCGATGCGATGCACCGCACCTAGACCCGCCAACTCTTGCCCAGAATAATTTCGCGCCGCGAGCAACATCGCCCGAGCAACGGGCCACGAACATTCGCGCGTCAAACGCTCGACCGTCCAATGATTGACGACCAAACCGAGTCGCGCCGCGGGCACGCCAACAATTGCCCGCGCCGTGGCCACGCGAAGATCACAAGACATCGCAAGTTGTGCACCGGCGCCAAGTGCATGACCGTCGATCGCCGCAATCGTCACGCATCGCGAACTCGCCAGTTGAATCAACAACTTGTGTAATGCATCTGTGAACTGAGTCTCGCGCACGCCAGACAGATCTGCCCCAGAACAAAAAGTATTTTCTGCGCCGGTCAAAACAATGACTCGAGCCGTCTGCGCCTCGGCTTGCGTCAACGCTTGCGACAATTCAGTCAGGGTCTCTTGATCGACGGCGTTTTTTCGCGCAGGTCGGTTGATCGTGGCAACAATGACCGAGTTATCTGATTCAATTTTCAACGCCATCGATGACTGCCCCGTAACATAAACACAACGATATGGATTCTCGCACACAACCCGATAATTCAGACCGCGAGCCAGACCACGACCCGATTCTCGTCAAACGGGCGCTTATTTCAAGTTGGGCAAAGCGCGCCACCAATCTCGGCTACTTACTATTTGGTGTGTCAATGGTCGCAGTGGTCTGGGGTGTCGTTGTTGACTTCACGCCTAACACGAGTCGCATCGCCACGACTGCCCTAATCAGCGGATGCGTCGTGCTCGCACCAGCGATTCTCGTGCAATATTCGGTCAAGGCCGCAGTGCGCGACGAGCGTGAGAACTCTTTATAGCGAACAAAAAGATCATGCTTTTTAATCAGCTATAGAATAAAAATATGCTGCAAAAAACCGAACATCATCCAGCGTTCGAAGAATATTGCGAATGCATATTTGAGCTCGAAGAAGACGATGTTGAACTGATTCAGGCGCGCATTGCCGAAAGATTGAAATTTTCTCGTGCATCAGTTTCAGAAATGATCAAGCGCATGCAGAGCGAAGGTCTTGTCAATTTGTCTGGCTCTCGTATTGCTCTCACCAAGACGGGTCGCAAACTTGCCGAAGGAATCGTGCGCAAACATCGACTCGCAGAATGCTTCTTGATTGATGTTCTTGGTTTGTCTTGGTCAACCGCACATCATGAAGCATGCAAATGGGAGCACGTCATCACCGACGAAGTAGAACTCGCACTTTCAAAAATGCTTGGCAACCCGACGGCCTGCCCGCACGGCAACCCGATACCGGGCTCGGGCCATCGCACCAACTTGCTCACACCGTTAAACACGATCGAAGTCGGCGACTCGTTCACTGTTGTGCGCATTTCTGAAGAACTCGAAGAAACCGTAGGCGCGCTCGACACACTTGAAGCCCACGAAATGTTCCCGGGGCGAAGTGGCACGATAACCACTCGCGGTAGCGACGGTGGCGTCAGAGTGCTGATGTCTGATTCTGCTAACTCTGTACCAACCGCAATCGATTCGTTTATCAGCAGTCGCTTGCTCGTCACGACAAATAAATAAATTCGCAGTCATGAAGTTGGTTTTAAGTCGTGCCGTATTACTGCTCGGCATGCTCGTGCCCGTCGTGAATAGTTGTGCAACAACGATCAACGAGTCGGCACCTTCGACTCTTGCCAAAAGCACAGCCGACCAAAACGCCGAAAATACAATCTCGACGATTGGCCCTCAACTAAGCCGCGATGAACTGCTTACTGAAATGTTGCAAAGTGTCGGTTCGTTGAGTGATGCGATGCAAAAATCTGATCGCAAACTAGCCACAAAACATCTGGACCAAATTAATTTGATCAACGACGCAGTTCGACCGAAGATTCTCGAACTTGGTGACCAACTTGCAGCCGACTTTGACCGCGTTGTGGCGCTGGCCAAAAGTGCTGTTGAACGCAACCGCCCTGCAGATGCAGACAAGGCTTTACGTTTCTTACCCCTAATTATTGACTCGCTAAAAAACTCTTAACTCAGTCAGTCATTGCGGCAGGCAACACCTCGCTGTGCACCACACTCAAGCGGCGTGTCGACCGCGTCAACGCCACATACAACGCACGCAAACCATGCGTTTGCGCAGCCACGATTTTTGCAGGCTCGACGACAACTACTCCATCGAGCTCGAGACCTTTTATAACGCTGACCGGCACGACAGTCAAGCCATATTCGATACCCGCAGCACCTGCACGACCGTAAGCAATTTTTGCATTATCGAGCGCATAGCAGATTTCTTCGGTCATCTCATCTGGACAAACAATCGCCACGTTGCCATCACTCAGTTCGGCGACAAGATTATTCGTCTCATCAATCAACTTGGCCAACAATTCACCGCTTGAACAACGCACAAACTTTGGCGATGCGTCACCCTCGCGCACCGACACGGGCGCGACTTGGTTCGGCGCGGCGGCGAGCATCACTCGTGTCGCTAGATCCATTATTTGTTTTGGAATTCGATAGCCCAC
>CAMBWL010000127.1 GCA_945871625.1 Bifidobacterium breve | reverse complement strand
CGCTCGGCATGGACCACGGCAACCCAACCGTCAATGGCTATGACGTCTTGTTTTGTTCAGATGAACACACGACGCTTGCACCAATCAAAGGCGCGAATAATGAAAAAATTTCCGTTGGCGAGAAACTACGCGTCATTCCCGCGCATATCGACCCGACCATGGCGATGCATGATTTTGCTCACATTATTCGTGGCGATGAAATCATCGACTCGTGGTCGATCGACCTACGAGGCTGGTAATTCGCTCAGCCGTTTAGCCAACAGGCGAAAGGCGATTCCGCGATGTGAAAACTTGTGCTTTTCGGCGATGCTCATCTGGGCAAAAGTCCGACCATCACCAGCAGCAGGTACGAATACCGAGTCATAACCAAAACCGCGATCACCTAGCTCGGCAACGCTGATTGATCCCTCGCAAACGCCCTCACAAATAATCTCAAGACCCTCAGGCATGCGCAACAAAACGACCGTGCGAAATCGAGCCGTTCGATTTGTCACGCCGCCAAGAAGTTGCAACAATTTGTTTCGATTTTGCGCGTCAGTCGCGCCAGCCCCGGCAAATCGTGCCGTGAGCACACCGGGTTGACTATTCAAGGCGTCGACTTCAAGTCCTGTGTCGTCGGCAAGCGCCGGCATTCCAGTTGCATGAGATACAGCCACGGCTTTAAGTCGTGCATTTCCAGTCAGAGTGTCTGCATCTTCAACCACATCTGCGAGTTCTTTTGGTCGCACAACAAGGTCAACCAGGTTTTGTACGAGGTCACTGATCTCGGCAACCTTGTGTGGGTTGGCCGAAGCGCAAACAACGCGCAGCATTTTATTTCATTCGTGGTTTTGGTGGCACGGCGAGAGTTTGTGTCTGCAATGCAAATACTTCGCGCAAACCAGCCGTCGCTAGCGCCAACAATTCACTCAATTGTGTTTGGCTAAATGCTGCACCCTCGGCGGTGCCCTGCACTTCGACAAACTTCGGCTCGGTTGAATCATGCGCCTGCAACATCACGACATTCATGTCGACCTCGGCCGAACTGTCTTCGACATATGGCAAATCAAGAATCGGCGAGCCATTGTGAATGCCCACACTCACTGCTGCACACAACGAGTGCAAAGGGTGCGTCGCTATTAATCCGCTTTGCATCACCCGTGTCAACGCATCATGTAACGCAATATATGCGCCACAAATGCTCGCAGTTCGAGTGCCGCCGTCGGCCTGCAACACATCACAGTCAACAATCACTTGTCGCTCACCCAACAGCGTCATGTCACAACATGAACGCAACGACCGACCAATCAGTCGTTGAATCTCAATTGTGCGACCACCTTGTTTGCCTTTGGCGGCTTCGCGATCATTGCGGTCAGGTGTCGAACCAGGCAACATCGAATATTCGGCGGTGACCCAGCCCTTGTTCTTGCCTTTCATCCAACGCGGCACGTCTTCATCGACAGAAGCAGTGCACAAAACCCTGGTCTTGCCAAACGAAACTAGGACCGAACCCGCAGCCATCTCGGTGAAGTCACGCTCAAACTTGAGTTGGCGCAGTTCGTTTGCTTTTCGTCCATCTGGTCGTGTCATCTTCTCTCCGTTTTGTAGCGAGTCTCTATTTGATTTGCCAATGCTTTGCTGACATTAACTCTGGGCCCAAGAAACGTCGACCGAGTTCGGCAAATTGCCGAACATTGCCCGACGAATAAAACTCGTGCAAACCTTGAACGCCATGCTCAACGCTACGAGCAATGTTGTTTTTTGCCAGTGCATCACGCACTACTAATGCGGTGGCGTCGGCGCCATTAATTAGTTTCACATCAGGACCCATTACCCGCCCAATAACTTGGCTCAAATATGGATAATGCGTGCACCCCAACAACAATGCATCAACATCGGCTTTCCGTATCGGTGCCAGCAACTTCTCTGCCAACTGTGTCACTGCCTCGCCAGATGTTTCGTCACGCTCAACAAACTCGACAAAGCCCGGGCACGCGGTTGCTATCAGCGAGACCTCGCTTGACTTCTCGCGCGATACACCAGCAACGGCTTTTTCGTACGCACCCGAAGCAATCGTGCCGATTGTGCCGATCACTGCCACACGATTATTTTTCGTCGCGTTCACCAGGGCTCGCGCACCCGGCTCAACGACGCCGATCACAGGCACAGAAAGCGAACTTTGCAATTCGCTTAGCGCAACCGAAGCAGCAGTGTTGCACGCGACGACAATCAACTTGGCGTTGAAATCGCGCACGAGACTTGTCGCCAACTCGATCGCGAAACTTCGCACGTCACCTGCAGGTTTTGGGCCATACGGGTAGCGCGCCGTGTCACCGATATATACGAGGTTTTCGCTCGGCAACAAATCAATTACCGATCGTGCAACGGTCAGACCGCCAAAACCAGAATCAAACATCCCAATCGGGCGATCAACTTGCGCATTCATCTTTGACAACGCTACGCCGTGGCCGATATGCGGGTCGGCAACTGCGCGAATGGCGTTAGATGCTTTAGTCTTCATGAGTGCTTCTCGCTGCCGGACTCGCACTTGCCGCGGCTGTTCTTCACGCTTCATGGAACATCGCGGTAAAGCAAACCGGAGATCGTTTTCTGGCCCTTTGGGGTCAGTTTGTTTTTTCTGGCTCAATCGCCACGGTTATTTTGATCGTTTGGAGCGTTGTCGACGGCGTTCCCAACATTGCTTGGTGGTGGTCAATTTTTAGCGGCTGTGGACACCTGCCGTATGTCATGTTGCTGGCTCGCGCTTATGACAAAAATGATTTTTCGGTAACTTACCCAATCGCTCGTGGCGCAGGCGCGCTTTCTGCAGCAATTCTTGGGCTCATTTTTCTGGGTGACGATCTCTCGGGCTTGAGCATGGGTGGAATCGCGATTGTGATTTTTGGTTTGTGGATCTTGGTCTCAAATCAAAAAATCAACAACATCTCGCCCGCGCTTGGTGTTGCACTAACAATTGGCGGCTATTCAGTTGCTGACGCATATGGTGCACGAAACTCAAACTCAATTGCTTTTGCATTAAGCGTCTTTGCCAGTGGTGCAATGACAATTTCAACTTGGGCATTCATCACGCGACGCCATCATCTCAAAACATTTATCAAAGCACACTTACGAACATCGGCCCTAGGCGGTGCAATGTCCTTGCTCAGTTACACCATGGTTGTTTATGCGTTTACTCTTGCCCCGGTTGGTTATGTGGCAACCTTGCGCGAATCAAGCGTGGTTATCGCCGCGCTCGCTGGCTGGAAATATCTCAAAGAAGACGACCACAAACGCCGACTCACATCAGCCTCGGTTGTCGTGCTGGGTCTTGTCGTGCTCGTTGCCGGGCGTTAAAAATAAATTATTTTTTCGGCAGCGGCTTCTGCGACATCTAAGTCATCCGTGTAGGCGCCGGTCGACAAATACTTCCAGCCACCGTCACAAACAATAAACACGATCACTGCTTCTTGCGCACTCTCTGCGCTGATCTCGCTCGCAACTTTCAGCGCACCAGCCAA
>CAMBWL010000126.1 GCA_945871625.1 Bifidobacterium breve | reverse complement strand
GGTCGGAGATGCTGGTCTGGTCTTGCCACTTGAGCTTGATCAATGGGCGAGCGCCCTTGAGATTGTTGCATCTTCGCGTCAAGCTCTGATCTCGTCGGGTATAGCGCGTGCTGGTCAATTTTCAATTGCAAAGTCGGGTCAAGATTTATTTGACGCCTACAAGACGGCACTGTCATGAGTGCCAGCCCAGAAAAATTGTCGCTGATTGTTCTTTGTCCGCATTTTGAGCCAGACATGGCGCCAACTGGAGTGGTGATGACCAGAATTGTTCACGAACTTGCAGCCCGTGGTCACAAACTGCATGTCGTCACTTCGTTGCCTTGGTATCGCAAGCATCAAGTCGAGGCGGGTTGGGCAGGCGCATTGTGGCGAGTCGAAAAAACCAGTTGGGGATCAATTACTCGTGTGCAGCCATTCGCGGGACGCACGAAGAGCAACTTGCTACGCCGAGCATTGGGTTTTGTTTTGTTCAGCTACTTTGTCGGCTTGCGCGCTTTGTTCGCCGGTGGTTTTTGGCGGCGCGTTGACGGCATCTTGGCGATGTCACCACCGCTGACACTCGGTTTGATTGGTTGGCACACGAAATTATTTCGGGGTGGAAAATTGGTGTTCAACATTCAAGATGTATTTCCGGATGCCGCAGTCGAGACCGGCGCAATCACCAACAAGCGAATCATTTCGGTCGCTCGGTGGCTTGAGCGGGTCAGTTATCAGCGATCTGATTCAGTTGTGCTGCTTTCAGACGATTTGGCAAACAATGTGCAGCAGAAACTCGATCAAAAGTTTCATAAGCGGATCAAGGTGATTCCAAATTTTGTAGATACTCAAGCAATCATGCCAATGTCTCGATTAACCAATTATCGTCGCGAACTAGGCATCGATGATTCGGTTGTCGTGATGTATGCGGGCAATGTCGGGTTTTCTCAATCGCTGGATTTGTTGATCGAAGCAGCGCGCGCTTTGCCGAATGTCTACTTTGTCATCAACGGTGAGGGTGCAGCCCGTAAGTCACTCGAGTCGGCTGCGCAAGGTTTAGCCAATGTCAAATTTGGCGGCTACCAAGATGTTTCGCGACTCAGTGAAGTGCTGGCAACGGGAGATATACATGTTGTTCCGTTGCGTCGGGGGCTTGGTTCGGTGAGCGTGCCGTCAAAAACTTATTCGATACTTGCCGCTGGTCGACCAATTATTGCCGCGATCGATTTAGACACTGAGGTGCCGCGAATTTTGGCGGCGGCGAATGCTGGCGTTTGCGTTGAGCCCGACAATCAACAAGCATTTATTTCCGCGCTCTCTGCTTTGCTAGGCGACATTAAAACTCTTGAAGAAATGGGAGTGCGCGGGCGAAAATGGGTCGAAGGCCATGCTTCACCCCAGTCAGTTGCACAACGCTACGAAGTCTTGTATCGGCGATAAGCCTGTAGTATTTCATCTTCGTGGCTACATCATCTTCGGCAAAAAAAATCGCGCGACTCGCAGCGGCCAGCAAAAATCGCAAGGGACGCAAGGTTCGCATGCAGGGTGGATCGTTGTTTCCGACCGTGATCTTCGTCGTTTGCGTGCTTGGTGTCGGACTAATTGCTTATGCCCGCCAGAGCCAAGAGCGAGTTAGTGCATTAGACACAGCCACCCAGACCTACTACACGGCATTCGGCATTTATAAGTGCGACACTTTTCTTGATAACTTGCCGGCGACTTCTGAAATTGGTGCCGATATTGCGAGCATCAAACCTGGTGCATTCATCGAGTCATCGGGTGTCGTTCGTTGGGAGCCGCAAGTATTGTCGGGTGAACGCCGTGCCAAACTTGAGACTATTTTTGAACTCTACGGTTTGACGGTCACCAACGATTCGATTCAGTTCCCTAAAACCTTGAACAACGGGGAGAAGATTACCGAAGCCGACACCAAGTGCGGCGACAAAGATGCAAGCTTGCAAGTTGTCGTTTGGGATTCAAAAATTTCTACGCCGAAAATTTCGATTGCCGAACTCGGCAATGTGCGTCTTACCGGCAATGGCATGGCGATCACTTTGGCTTTTGTCGCCAAAGATGCCGATGTTCCCCAACCAATTACGATTACAGATCTTGATCCGCTGATTACTGGTTAGCAACAAAAAATTGGAGTAGATCGACAGATGCACGCAGTCGTGCTAGTTGGTGGGTTCGGCACTCGCTTGCGACCGTTGACATTGTCCACGCCAAAGCCTTTGCTTCCGATCGGAAACCTGCCCTTGCTCGAACGTTTGATGGCGTCGCTTGCGCGCGGCGGAGTAACCGACGCGGTGCTTTCACTTGGTTTCAAACCCGAACCTTTTCTGCGGGCGTTTCCGTCGAACGTTTGTGCGGGCGTCAAGTTGACTTATGCGGTTGAAGATCGGCCACTAGACACGGCTGGGGCAATTGGGTTTGCCGCACGACATGCAGGCATTAATAAAAACGATGAAACGTTCATCGTTGCCAATGGCGATGTATTGACTGATTTAGATATTGCAAAGTTGGTTTCGTTTCATAGATCAACCGGGGCACAAGGCACAATTCACCTCACCCCAGTTGATGATCCATCGCAATTTGGTGTGGTCGAGACAAACTCGCAAGGTCAAGTGTTGCGCTTTGTCGAAAAGCCAGAGCCAGGTCAGTCAACTTCGCGAAATGTAAATGCTGGTACGTATGTATTTGAATCTTCGGTTCTCCAAAGAATGCCTGGTGTCGCACCAATGTCAATTGAGCGCGAAACATTTCCTGAAATGGTGCGAGATAGTCAGTTGTTCGGCTTTGCCACGACAGATTATTGGATAGATGCAGGCCGTCCAGACACATATATGCGTGCAAATGTCGAACTTTTACAACGCAAGAGTATTCACGCAGTCACGCCAGTAAGCGCCGAGTCTGTTGTTGCAAGTTCGGCCACGGTTACGCTGAGCACGATTGATCGAGGTTGCACAGTGGGGCAGAACGCACGAATCATTCGCTCAGTTTTGTTAACGGGTGCAAAAATCGACGACAACGCCGTCGTTGTCGACAGCGCAGTGATGGGACACGTCGGCTCTTTTGCTGAAGTTACCTCATGCCTAGTTGGTGCTGACGGTGAAGTCAGATCGGGCGCGGTGTTGCGTGATGCCAAAGTTCCTGATCCCAGTTGAAAGAACTTAGTGGCACAAATTAACGGCGTACTTGTGTGTGGTGGAGCGGGTTTTATCGGCTCGCATCTGGTGGATCGCTTGATTAGCGACGGTCACAGCGTCGAAGTGGTCGATGATCTTTCGGTTGGATCACTCGCCAATCTCGCTAGTGCGCGGACCGCAGGTGGCACGATGCGATTTCATCACCTTGATATTTCATCCCCAGAGTTCTCTGAACTTATTGCATTGCGACGTCCATCGGTAATCTATCACTTGGCGCTTTTGCCATCTGGTGCTGCACGCACGGCTGAAATGCTGCGTTCGGCAACGCTTTTGCTAACCGTGCTTGAAGTGGCACGACGCTACGGCGTAAAGAAAGTTGTTCTGGCACTTCCGGCCGGG
>CAMBWL010000125.1 GCA_945871625.1 Bifidobacterium breve | reverse complement strand
TCAGATCTAGTTTCTTCTTCAGTTCAAGCTTCTTTTTGAGCTCAAGCTTCTTCTTTAATTCAAGCTTCTTCTTTAATTCAAGCTTCTTCTTTAATTCAAGCTTCTTCTTTAATTCAAGCTTCTTTTTCAGTTCAAGCTTCTTCTTTAATTCAAGCTTCTTTTTGAGTGCTGCTTTTTTGCGCGCCGCCAGCTTCTTTTTAGCCATTGCCTGCTTTTTCTTCGTAGCAGATGCCATTTTTACCTCTCAAGCGGTTCGATTTTAGAACGCACCAATTTGACCGCGTTACGATATCGGATTTACCGCCACAAACACTGCCACTCCATCTAAATCGGCGTTCGGAGCCTGATTGTCGGTGAGCACAAAAACATCCAATTCAGTAGCCAAAGTCTCAGCTTTAATCGTCTCATGGTGCACTTCAACCTGCGCACAAAGTTCGGCTGGCAACCCCAAACGCAAACGAATTCGGTCGGACACATTCAACCCGGCGTCGCGGCGTTGCTGTTGGACCAAACGAATCACATCTCGCGCCGCACCTTCGGCTTCAAGCTCTGGGGTCAGATCAATGTCGAGAACGACCACACCACTCGTCGTGCTCAATGCTGCACTCGCCCCAGAGGCTTTGGGCACAAGTTTCAATTGATATTCACCTGGTTGCAGATCAATCGATCCTGCGGTGATCACATCGCCATTTCGCACCCAGTTGCCGCTTTTTACGGCTTTGATCACGGCTTGTGTGTTCGCCCCCAGCCTTGGGCCGACAACGCTTGGCACAACCTGAAGTTCAAATTCGGCGAAGGCAGAAACATCGTCAGAGAATTCGATTTCTCGCACATTCACCTCGTCGGCGATGATCTCGACGAAGTTTCTGAGCGCGGTCGAGTCTTCGGTCGCCACGGTCAAACTTGCAAGCGGTTGACGAACACGTCGTGAGTGAACCTTGCGCAACGACAAAGTTGTCGAACACACATCTCGCACACGATCCATTGATGCGACAAGTTGCTCATCTTTGCGCAAGCCTTCAATGGTTGGCCAAGATTGAAGGTGCACGCTTCGCTCGCCCGTCAGCCCGCGGAAAATTTGTTCGGAGATTAACGGCAACACGGGGGCGGTAATCCGCGTGACTATGTGCAAAACACTGTGCAGAGTGTTGATCGCCGCAACATCACCTTTCCAAAAGCGGTCTCGACTGCGGCGAATGTACCAATTGGTCAAAGCATCCAGAAATGTCCGAATTTCGGCGCAAGCCCCGAACAAATCGTAGGCGTCGAAACTTTTCGTAGTTTCTTCAACGAGCCCGCAAAGTTTCGAGATGATGTAGCGATCCAAAACGTTGTCGCTCGTCATGTCGACACGACCCGAAACAGATTCGGCGTTGGCGTAAAGCGACAAAAAATACCAACTATTCCACAATGGCAAGATCACTTGTCGAACGGTGTCGCGCATGCCTTCTTCGGTGACCGCAAAGTCTGAGCCGCGCAAGATCGAAGAAGAAAGCAGATACCAGCGCATTGCATCTGCCCCGTGACTGTCGAATACCTTCATCGGATCCGGATAGTTGCGCAGACTCTTGGACATCTTCGCGCCATCTTCTCCGAGCACGATGCCGTGACTCACGCAATTAGAAAATGCTGGTCGATCAAAAAGAGCAGTGGCTAGTACATGCAGCGTGTAGAACCAGCCACGGGTCTGACCGATGTATTCGACGATGAAGTCTCCTGGATAGTGATTCTCGAACCACTCTTGGTTTTCGAACGGATAATGCACTTGAGCAAAAGGCATCGAACCACTTTCGAACCAGCAATCCAAAACTTCGGGAACTCGACGCATCATCGACTTGCCACTCGGGTCGTCCGGATTCGGGCGAACCAAATTATCGATGGCTGGTCGATGCAACTCAGAAATCTCGACACCAAAGTCGCGACGCAGATCTTCGATGCTGCCGTAGACATCGATCCGCGGATAATTCGGATCGTCACTGCGCCACACCGGAATCGGCGAACCCCAAAAACGATTGCGACTGATCGTCCAGTCGCGGGCATTCTCTAGCCACTTGCCAAAACTGCCATGTTTCAGGTGGTCCGGCACCCAGCGCACTTGCTCGTTGAGTTCAACCATGCGATCGCGAATTGCCGTGACCTTGACGAACCACGAACCGACGGCCTTATATATCAGTGGCTTTCCGGTGCGCCAACAATGCGGATATGCGTGATCGTAAGTTTCATGACGAAACACGACACCGCGATCTTTGAGCACGCGGATAATCGCGGGGTTGGCGTCAAAAACCAATTGACCTGCAAAGTCTGCGACTTCGCTCGTGAAACATCCGCGAGAATCAACCGGCACCACCAAGTCGATGCCTTCTTCTTGACACACTCGTTGGTCATCTTCGCCAAAACCTGGCGCCATGTGCACCACGCCCGTGCCTTCTTGGGTAGTTACAAAATCTCCGGCAATAATCCGAAATGCATTGGGTTGGTCGGCAAAATAATCGAACAGTGGTCTGTATCTTCGACCCACTAATTGCGAACCTAAAATCGTTTCAAGAATTTTTGGCTCGACGAACTCACGCTCATAGGCGACGAGGCGCTCACTGGCGATTATCAGTTTGCGACCTTCGTGTTCGATAACCGCATACGACACCTCAGGCGCGACGGCGAGAGCCAAGTTGGATGGCAATGTCCAGGGGGTTGTCGTCCACGCCAAAATAATTTCGCCCGTTAAAAGTTCGAAACCCACGGTCAACGCTGGGTCTTGTACCTGCTTGTATGCATCATCCATTCGGGTTTCGGTATTTGACAGCGGAGTCTCGAGTGCCCATGAGTAAGGCAGCACCCTGAAGCCTTCGTAAATTAGACCCTTGTCCCAAAGTGTTTTGAACGCCCACATCACGCTCTCCATATAAGAGGTGTCGAGCGTCTTGTAATCGTTTTCAAAGTCGACCCATCTCGCCTGGCGAGTCACATAACGTTCCCAGTCGCTGGTTTATTGCAAAACCGAAGTGCGACAGTATTCGTTGAATTTGTCGATTCCAAAATCAGTGACGGCTTGTCGACCAGAAATACCAAGTTGGCGTTCAGCTTCGGCCTCGGCTGGTAGACCATGACAGTCCCAGCCGAAACGACGCTCCACGCGATGACCGCGCATCGTGCGATAACGCGGCACCGCATCTTTGACGAAACCAGTCAGTAAATGACCATAATGCGGCAGACCGTTGGCAAACGGTGGGCCATCATAAAAGACGAACTCGTTGTCGCCTTTTTCACCGGCGTCACGCATCTCAATTGACGCGGCAAAGGTTTCGTCGGTCTTCCAATATTCAAGAACCTGATTCTCAACAGCCGGAAAATTTGGTTGCGGTTCTACCTGCGGGTAAGACACGAGTGATCTAACACTTCAAGATCATGCGCTGCACGACGATCTGCAGGAAAAGCAGGACGATCAGTGGCGAGAGGTCGAGCATGCCCGTACGTGGCATGATTCGACGCACCCAGTCCAAAACGGGCTCGGTGAACCGACCGACAAAGAA
>CAMBWL010000124.1 GCA_945871625.1 Bifidobacterium breve | reverse complement strand
CGCAAATCACCAACTTCAATAATCTCGGCATCATCAATAAACACGTCGTAGCCGACTTCGCGTAAGCGTGGCGCATCGAGCGCCGTCACCGCAACTTCGTAGCCGGCCTCACGCATCGCGGGCACCGCCTGAATGTGATCCCAATGTCCATGGGTTTCAAGCACGCGCTTCACGCCGAGTCGCTTGCATAATTGCAGCAATTGTTCGTGTTCGTTAGCGGCGTCAATCAAAACAGCATCGCCCGAGCGACGACACCGCACGACGAAAACATTGTTGTCAAACGGCCCGACCACCACTTTGTGCACATCGACATTGGCGTCGCGCCAATGCAGAGTCGGGTCAGGGTCCAAATTCGCCATATTGCTCTATTATCTCAGGCGAAATCCCTAGTTATGCCGTTTGCCCCGATTAGCCAAAATCGCCCGTGTGCTGGCAAGATATAGCCATGAACTTTGCCTTTACAGAAGAACAAGAAGAGCTCCGCAAAACCGTTCGTGCGTTTCTTGATGCCAAGTCGCCCGAGACAGCGGTGCGCGAACAAATGGAAACTGTAAATGGCTTCGACCCTGCCGTGTGGGCGCAAATGGGTTCGCAAATGGGTCTGATGGGCATTCACATTCCCGAAGAGTTCGGTGGCATGGGTTTCAGTTACATCGAGTTGGGCGTCGTACTCGAAGAGATGGGCCGCTCGTTGCTTTGTGCACCGTTTTTCTCGACAGTTGTTTTGGCGGCAAATACTTTGATGCAATCTGGTGACGATGCCGCGAAGAAAAAATATCTTCCGGGCATCGCCAGTGGCGAAACAACTGCAACTCTTGCATCAGTCGAACCATCAGGCAAATGGGATGAATCGGGCGTCACGATGCAAGCCAAAGGCTCGGGTTCAAGTTTCACCTTGACGGGCACGAAGATGTTCGTGCTCGACGGCCACACCGCGTCGATGATCATCGTCTCGGCTCGCACCGCCAAAGGTGTTTCGTTGTTCGCAGTCGACAGCAACGCCAAGGGTCTCACGCGCACTGCGCTGTCGACAATGGATCAAACTCGCAAGCAAGCAAAACTCGAATTCGCCGATGTGTCGGCAACTTTGATCGGCACCGAAGGCAAAGGTTGGGAAGTTCTCTCGCGCGTCAACGACTTGATCGTCGTCGCACTAGCAGCCGAGCAAGTTGGCGGTGCGCAAAAAGTTCTCGACATGGCCGTCGAATATGCAAAAGTTCGTGTGCAGTTCGGTCGGCCGATCGGTTCTTTCCAGGCGATCAAGCACAAGTGCGCCGACATGTTGCTTGAAGTCGAGTCGGCGAAGTCAGCGGCTTACTACGGCATGTGGTGCGCCGCCGAAATGAACGACGAGTTGCCATCGGTTGCATCTTTGTCAAAGGCATATTGCTCAGAGGCCTACTTCCATGCCGCTGCCGAGAACATTCAGATTCACGGCGGCATCGGTTTCACCTGGGAGCACCCAGCGCACCTTTATTTCAAGCGCGCCAAGTCGAGTGAGTTGCTGTTCGGAGATCCGACTTACCATCGCGAACTTCTTGCGCAACGCATCGGCATCTAAAAGTTTTCGCACCGCATGTCTGCGGTACTAATCATCGCCATCGTCATTGCGGCAGTGCTGGTTTTTGCCATCGCTGCCGTGATTATTGGGCGTGAGGCCCGCCGCCTAGACAGTGTCGCGCCTCGCGCAGTTTATGAACTGGAGCAGGCCACTCAGTTCGTGGCTGATCACCTACCGAGCGATACTCAGGCCCGTTTGACATATTTTGAACTTCGAAAATTACTCGTGTTTCATATGCGTTGGTTACATGAGAAAGGTTTGCAACCAGTAGGCGTCGTAGATCGACGGCAAGACATCGTCGATGAAGTTGTGATTGATGAGCAGACGCTCACGGCGTATCTGTTAGATGCTGCCGAGAAAAACAACATCGAGATTCTTGACGATGTCGACGCCGTATATGTCGTTAAATCGCATCTTGAATATTTCGGCGCAATCGGCGCGATTGGCCCGCAGTCAAACGACTAGGCGATTGTCAGCAAAATACTCAGCGCTTCGTCAAGCGACTGTCTCGAAGTCGAATCTGTCTTCCAAATATTTGTGTAGCGCTGTAGGTTCGGGTTGAAATACGGATCATCGTCCAGCACCGAACCCCACCTCGCGCCGAGTTTGGCGACTTCGGCTTCAACTCGTTTAGCGACGCGAGTCTTTGACTCAAAATGAAACAAGTGGGCATGCGGCGTGAACACCGCTCGATATCCCGCGAGTTGCACCTTCAAACAAAAATCGATGTCGTTCCAGTTGCCCGGAAACCCCATGCACAACCCGCCGACGCGCTCGAACACATCGCGACGAATCAAGGCACACGCAGCGATCAAACTTGAAACCTCGCGTTGCACTCGCAACAAATTTTGTGGCCCAGCCGTCTCGGGGCTGCGGGCACGATAGAGGTCGGTCGGGTCGGGGCTAAAAATATGACCAGCGCTCTGAATCGTCGAGTCTTCGAACAGCAACATCGGGCCGACCACGCCAACAGTCGGGTCGTTGAACATCGCCACCATAATTTCCAGGGCTTCAGCCGTGATTATCTCGGTGTCATCATTGAGTAGCAGTATCAGATCAGATTCGCACGACATAACACCGATGTTATTTTTTTCAGCAAAGTTAAACGGTCGGTCATAGTTGACAATTTTCAGTCGCGAGCCACCGATCTCGCGCAGAGTGTCGAGCACAGACTGTGGTGTCGGTGTGTCAGCAACCACGACAACTTCAAAGTTTTGATATGTTGATTTTTCAAACAGGCTGCGCACGGCCTCGACTACAAGTACGCGTTCTGATCCAAAAACCTCGGCAGAAGTGCCGCGTGTCGGCACAATTACCGCCACGCTTGGCTCAGTTGTCTGGTTGCGCTTGACTCGCACACTCGGCACGGCCCCATCAAATTCGCAATGCGCGTCAATTTTTTCTCGCCTGCAGTGTTCAACGACGGCTTCCAGCGAAGCCGACGGGCGAGTGTCGCGGTTCTTGCCCATCGTCAAAAGTTCGGGCATCCGCACAATATTTTTCGCGCATTCGCTAAATCGCAGGGCACGATCGTGTGGGTGTCGCATAACGAGATCAGTTATCCCGCCCGCACGCTCAACAATGTCGGCTCGAGCAATAAGTGTTTCGCCAACGTAGCAGTGGCTGCGCAATCGCTCAGGCGACCAACCTGGTCGGCGCACAAAACTAAGTGGCTCTGCTTTAACGCCGGTCGGGTGAGCCGAGTCGCCGTAAATTACGTCGGTCATTGGATTTTTTCGGATAGTTTCGCGCACATTAACCAACGATTCGCGATACAGCCCATCGCCACTATCCAAAAAAATGACGTAATCGCTGGCTTTAAAGTCATCGGCAGTCGCCACGACTCGCACGCGGCGAAACGACCAACGACGTTGCAAATGTTTTATCGCATCTGGCACCGCGCCGTGGACCAGCCACTTGAGATCTTTCGAGCCCGCGACAACCAATGATTTATGCGTCGCAACCAAGTCGTC
>CAMBWL010000123.1 GCA_945871625.1 Bifidobacterium breve | reverse complement strand
ACTGATTTATCTTGGTCTGTTGGGTTGAGCACGACGAGTTGTTCATCAGTGTCCAGATTCTTTTGCCCGCCAGCAAACCACCACTGCCGACTCGCCGACGGTGCTCCTAAAGCACTCGTGTAACCAAGTCGACCCCGACCAAGAAAATGCTGAAGTTTGCCAGCGACCAAACGTCCGGTGGTGGCCCGAATAATCACCGCCAAATCAGCTTCATTACGCGCACCTTGCTCATCCATTGCAAGCGAATAAACACTTTCTGGTTCAATGATCAGACCTTTTAGTGAAGCAGGTTCGCGTTTGCCTTCGGCCGTGACAAAACTGACATCCACGACGGTCGCATCAGGAAATGGATTCGTCATCAAAATGTTGAACAAACTCTCCGCACCAGTAAAGCCATCTGCGAAAAACCAACTATCAGACGGCTTGTTGGCACAAAGAGCAACGGAGTCACCAGCAGGATGAATAATCCTTTGTTCGACCGCGGCAAATCCACTGTCAAGTTCAACAATTGCACTGACAAATTTGCTTCGTCGACCACCTTTGGCATCAAAAATGTTTTGCGAAAAGGGTTGAATGACAAGCGTCGCCGAGACCGCGGGCCCATCACTCGATAAAAAAGTGATCTTGCCTGTAATCGGAACTTCGGCCGAGTTAGCAACAATGATTTCGCCAGAAACCGATTTGTCCAAACCGGGAACACCAGGGCAAAACCATGACGAAGACGATCGGCTGCCACCAACTATCTCGGGCATCGAGGATGCAAGCAGAGAGTCAGCGTTGACTTCGCCAAAATCGGCGGTCGAGTCATCTTGTTCAATTTGATTGACAAAAACAGTCGCGGTCAAAGCCACCGTCAATAGAGAAATCGCCACTAAAAATCGGCGGTCGAATTTTTTCATCGGTGAGCCCAAGTTATTTATTCGCATTCTGTGATCCGCCATGAATCATGGTTATCCGTTGATCATCTATCTTTTGAATTCGACCTCTAAATCGCGAAAAATTTGCAGCCAAAACCAAAAGAACGAGCCAACCTGCGGCCTGAAGAGCCAAATAGATGTATCTCAAAGCAGAAGTTTCGTAACTGACTTGCACCACCCCCGCAATCGGCGCGTCAAAAGCCGTTGACGCACCAAACGCGACACGAGGTGAGATTTGAGCACCATCCACCTTCAGATGCCAACGCGAATCAAATGGAACAGCAACATGCACCGTGCCACCCGAGAAACGAGTCTTGACTTTTTTTTCTGCTGCAGAGTTTTCATCGACAAGCAATGCGCTGGTTGATTTGAGATCTTGACTAATCAGCGACAGATCACTCGCCTGCTCACTGGCGACTGAAGTCTCTTGATCCAAGACGCCAATCAGCGGCAACCAAGAGACATTTTCAAAAATTACGAGGTCACGGGCAAAGTAGGTTCGACGCAGGTCTAATTGATTTGAAAGCGACTCGACCAACTCTTTTGCGACGGCCGATGGGTCTTGACCCAACGGCACAACCAAGTAACGAATTGCCAGCGGTGAAACCAAACGACCAACACGAATCGTGTCGTTGGCGACCAGCAAATTAAGCGCACGTTGCGCAGAAACATTCATTGAGGTCTCTTGGGGCGCCCAAATTGACGTGAAACTTAACGGCCCATCGTCGGCCACACCGTAAGAGACTTCATCGGTCACATAGTTGGTCGAAACAGGCAGAAGGTCGCGATCACCAATAAACAGAGTGCGATAGTTTCCCTCAGCCGGATTGTCGGGTAGCTGAACCAAAAGTTGTGCGACCGATGTCTCGGGTTGATTCCACCGACCGTCAGTGACGCTCAATAGAGCTGGCACGATGCTCAAAACAATTGAAACTGGCACCAACAAACCCAAAGATCTTCGCCAGTCAGAGTCGCGATGAACATTCGCTTCGGCGAACATGCTCAAACAAGTTGCTACTGAAAGGGCCAAACCACAGGCGACAATTGCCAGCATCACAGATGGCTCTGGAATCTCAAACGGCAGCAGTCCCCGATCGTCAAGCAGAATGATCAGCATCGAAAACGTCACCATTACTGCAGAGCGAATCGCCCAAAGTCTGCGCCAAGATTTGGCCACGATCAAAGCACAAACGACGCAAAAATAAGCGGCAACAACCAAATATCCACCGCTCATATTGCCCATATCCAGACGTGCGAGTGAAGCAAGTCCAATTCTGCGATTCGTTACGCCATGATCACCTGCAAGCAATAACCACCAGTCCGCAGAGACGAAATGTAATGACCACGGCAAGTTTATGAAAACCGCACCCAAAATGATCACCAGCCCAACCGTGGCAGTCGTCAAAAAACTTTTAAGTGACGCGCCACCCAGAATTGAGCCGATGCTCCACAACGCGATGGCGATCAGCGAAACAATGACGATACTTGAAGTAAACGCAAAGACGAGCCCGAGAATCAAAATCGCACCAGACACGAGTTGGGTTCGGCGCGCAAGACCTGCTGTTATCGCATCCTGATATCGATTCAACAAATCAAAGAGCCATGGCATTGTCGCGATACATAGCAGCGCCGAAAATCTGCCGCGACCGATCGCGTCAAACGACAACGGCAACGCGGCGTAAATAACCGCGCCAATAAGACGCACGCGTGTGTTGGCAAACGCACCACAAAGTCGCCACATACCGATCAGCCCGATAAAAATTGCGCCAATAATCATCAGAGTTTGCAAAAACGCAAGGCTTCCAAAAGTCACGATCGAGCCGAGAGCCACCAACCCCAACGCGGTCGGATTCGCAGAGGCTTCACCAAAGCCACTCGACCACCAACCCGACAAGAAACTAGAAAATATTGAACCAGGTGATGCTGAGCCGACGTCGAACGGCAGCATTTCGCCAACAACCTGGGTTGAATCAGCGATTATTTTTCGGCTACCCAAGATAACCAGCACGACAAAGACCGACAAAACGATTCCTGCGGTTCTTGTCGAACTTTGTTTCCAGCGCTTTTTTGCGTCAATTGACGAAGCGATTTCTTGGGATGCCATTGCGGTACGGTGACGAAGAAATCTAGTCAAGCGCGCCGAGCCCCTCACTTGTAGTTTGGCGATTTCGCTTGCTGCTACTCGTCGCAATGGTCGCACAGATTGTCTTCGCCGCCAGATGTATGCCCCGTCGATTATCAGACCAAGGGTCGCCCGCAAACTGGCAAGTGACTCACGAAACGACCCAGCGAACACCCCGACCACGGTTTCTATTGTTGATGTGAGCAACATTTGCAACCAAACAAATGGCAGTCGCATACGACTCGTCAGGGTCGCCACTGTTCGGGCACGATGCTGGGCTATCGCACTTCGTGAAACAATATTCGATGAACGACCCTCGAAATTTTGGCGATGGCGAGCGACAGCCATGGGTGCGATAAGGACGCGTGCGCCGCTCAAGTGGGAGCGCCAGCAAAATTCCAAGTCTTCTCCAAAGAACGAAATATCTGGACTGAAACCACCAAGTTCAATAAACAGATCAGATCGCACAAGCATGCATGCTGAACTGACATAGAAAACATCCCGAACCGAGTCATATTGTTCTTGGTC
>CAMBWL010000122.1 GCA_945871625.1 Bifidobacterium breve | reverse complement strand
TGTGCGAATTCGGCGCTGACGCGTGAGCAGTTAGATCTTGTCGCGCCATTGTCGAAAACTGCCGAGCAAAGATTACGACGCGAACTTGAAGCGGGTCATCTGACCGGTCGCGGCTATCACCGTGTACGGCGAGTCGCGCGCACGGTTGCCGATCTAAACGGTGCGCCCGAAGTTGTAGATGATGAGCATCTGAATCTGGCGCTGATGATGCGTGTCGATCTGGCCTTGGGTTTGCGCACCAGGCGATTGAATTTTTAAAAATGAACCCAGACCATATTGCTGCTGCTTCGCTGGCGGCGTTGCCAAAGATCGGACCAAAGAGGCTGATGACCTTGCTCAAGCATCACGACCCGCAAACTGCATGGGCCGTGGTGCAGGGTCGAACCAAACCAAACGTCGTTGTCGCGGCAATGATGCAAGAAAATGGACTTGGTCACATGTGGCGGGCGAATGCGACGCAAAGTTTGCAACAACAGATTACGGCACGCTGCGAAAAATCGAACATTCATGTGAGTTTGCTTGGCGAGGCAAATTATCCAAGTTGTTTAAAAAAAGATCTCGCGCCACCAGCCGTGTTGTTTTATATGGGCGATTTGGCCGCGCTAAACGCGCGTCGCGCGGCGTTGATCGGCACGCGCAGTGCGACGGCATCAGGCAGATATCTGGCATCACATCTGGCCTTTGAGTTGGCGATGAATGATGTTTGTGTTATTTCAGGTTTGGCACGGGGCATTGATGCGTGGGCGCATCGCGGGGCATTGCGAGCATTGGAAAATGACGGCAAATCTGCCGCGCCACCAGTTGGCGTGGTCGCGTCTGGGCTCGACTATGTCTACCCGAAAGAAAATGGCGACTTGTGGCGCGAAGTTGCTCAAGTCGGTGCACTGCTCAGCGAATCTCCGCCAGGGACTCCGCCTGAGGCGTTTAGGTTTCCGTTGCGCAACAGGATTCTTGCCGCACTTTGTGAAGTCTTGGTCGTTGTCGAGAGTCGTGACAAGGGTGGATCAATGATCACCGTCGACGAAGCACAAAAGCGAGACGTGACGGTCTTGGCCGTGCCTGGTTCACCGAGAAACATCGCATCAATCGGCACCAACATGTTGGTGCAACAGGGTTGTTTGCCCGTGATCGATGCCGAAGATATTTTGGTCGCACTTGGTTTGGATAATCGGCGAGCCAATGACACTGCATTTGATCCACGCGCAAAACTTTCGCCAAGCGATGCGCATGTCGTTGCGTCGATGGTGGGCACGCCATTCACATTGGATGAGTTCGTGATTCGCACCGGTGTGCCGCTGCTTGAGGCCGCAATCTCGCTTGGTCGACTCGAGGCACTGGGTTGGGTAATCAACAACTCTGGATGGTGGGAAGTAATTGAATTCGGGCAGCCCTGCAACTAAAGAGATACCGTTATGACTGCTATGGCGGCGGGGTGGAACATCGACGACTTCATTGGGTCGATGACTGCCGCATCGGCGCACACGACGAGCGCCTATGCAAGCGACATCAAGCAGTTTGCTGATTGGATTGCGCGACAGAAAATTAAATCGCCCAATCTTGTAACACGAGAAATGGTGCGTCAATATCTGAGTTTTCTGACGACCAATCGTCAGGCCAAACGCAGCGTGACGCGAAAGTTGGCGGCGATTCGCCGATACTTTGCGTGGCTCGTGCGCAACAAAAAAATAAAAGCCGACCCCACAACTGGTGTGCGCACACCTTCTGGCACCGGGCGGTTGCCGAAAGTTTTGACCAAAGAACAACTCAACGCGCTGTTGACCTGCCAAGACCCCGAGGTGCCCGAATGGAAGTCGACTCGTGACACTGCGGTGATTGAACTGCTTTATGGCAGCGGACTTCGCGTTAGCGAACTGTGTTCCCTGGATATAGACAGCATTGACGCTCGCAACAACACGGTCATCGTGATGGGCAAAGGCTCAAAAGAAAGACGCATACCAGTGAGCGAACCGAGTGTTGGTGCAGTGAAGAGTTGGGTCAAATTGCGTCGCGAAGTTGTGCACGAGCAGCGCGAAGGCGTCGCATTATTCTTGAATTCACGCGGAGGGCGACTGGCGCCAAGAGACGTGCGACGAATAATTGACGAGCGAGCGTTGACGCCGACTCACCCACATGCCTTGCGCCATACTTTCGCCACGCATCTGCTGGATAACGGGGCAGACTTGCGCGCAGTGCAAGAGTTGCTTGGCCACTCGGATGTTGCGACTACGCAGCGTTACACCCAAGTCAGCAAGGAGCGCCTCAAATCTGCCTACGGCGCATCGCATCCACGCGCATGAACGCCCTGCCTGTTCGTCTGACAATTGATCAAGCATGGGAGAAATGGCATTCGCAAAAAGATGCGCTCGCGCGCGAATGGCTCGTCGTGCACTATGCATCGCTCGTGAAGTTCGTGGCCGGTCGACTTGCGGCAGGTCTACCTAAGCGAGTCGAAATCGGGGATCTCGTGAGTTCGGGCGTGTTTGGTTTGATGAATGCGATTGATCGGTTTGATCCGGCGCTTGGTTTCAAATTCGAGACTTATGCGATCCCACGAATTCGTGGCGCAATTTTGGACAGTTTGCGTTCGTTGGACTGGGTGCCACGAAGTGTGCGTTCAAAAGCCAGAACTGTCGAGAACGCAATCTCAGATTTGGAGCACGAGTTGAAGCGCGCACCGACCGACGAAGAGTTGGCGACGAAACTCAAGATCAACGGCAGCGATCTAGAAACCTGGCTGACAGAAATCGCCTCAAGCGCAATTGGACCACTCGATCATGTTGTTGCCGACAATACCCCTGCATCCACACATGGCGGTGCCTCATATGTGCCGAGTCCCGACTCGGTCGTTGAAGCAACCGAATTACGCAAGATCATGCGCAGTGAAATAAAACGACTTCCTGAACGCGAGAGAACGGTTTTAGTTTTGTATTACGAAGAAAATTTGACACTGGGTGAAATCGGCGAGGTGCTGGGCGTGACCGAGAGTCGCGTCTCGCAGATTCACACAAAAGCTGTTTTGCAATTGCGTTCGCGTCTTGCCGCCGCCGACGTCGCCTAGTCATCTTGCTCGCGGCAATATTGACTGCGATCGCTCTCGCGTCGCCGTGCGTGATGCGCAACCCCGTTGCAGACATGGGCAGCATCGTGATTATCGACCACTTTCGAGCGCCAAAGTGTGAGCGATGCGCTGGTAATCGTGGCATTGAAATGCAGTTGCAAAGTGGTCAACCAATATTTGCAGTGAGCGACGGTGTGATCAGCTTTTACGGCGAAGTGGGTCGAACAAAATATTTGGTATTGCTGACCGATAACAATCGGCGAATTACCTACGGCAAAATTGCGCAAAGCACGTTGCGTCGCGGTGATCGAGTCTTGGCTGGTCAGCAAATCGCGACGTCCGGGCCAAATCTTTATTTCGGCGTTCGCGAAGTTACGGGCTCAGCCGTGCGATATATCGACCCGTTGACGTATCTGACAGCTGCGAGAGGTGTTCAGGGGAGAGCCGTATTGATTAGCGGCGCTTCCGTGTTTTTGACCGGGTCGTCAACTGGGAAAATTGCAGGCAAT
>CAMBWL010000121.1 GCA_945871625.1 Bifidobacterium breve | reverse complement strand
AAGAACTCGCTGAGTCGCGATTCGACGCGCTTGGCGACCGACTTTAACCAAGTTGGTGGATTGGCTGACACGCCTAAAGGTTACGCCGACTCACTCTTTGGCGAGTCCCTTGACAACTTCTTCGATTTGCAATTTTGCGTTGCCGATGCGATCCCGACAAAGTTCGATCAATTGCGATGCACGCTGCACATGAGTAGCGAGTTTGTCAACATCGACATCGTTGTCTTCTAACTCGGCAAGAATCGACTCGAGTTCTTCGAGTGCTTGGGCATAACCGATATTTTCGTCACTCTTTGCTTTTGCCATTTTGTTTACCTTTCGTTGAAATTTCTTGAACCGTGCTTGCAGCCGAACCATTGGCGAATGTCGTGACTAGTTTGTCACCAGTTTTTAGCTTCGACACGTCACGTATCGTCTGACCGTTGGCGTTGCGGGTGATGCTCCAGCCGCGGGCCATCGTGTTGACGGGGTCGAGCAAACGCACTCGGTCCGCCAAGGCGTCAATCGAACTTTTTTCGAGGCGCAAGATTTCAACAGGGCGATGTTTGATGCGCTGTGATGTCATTGCCAGGCGTTTGCTGGCGCGGGCAAGTGCGTCCAAAACTTTGCTGCTGATTCTGTTGGCGCGATCTGCAAGACGACTCGTCGATGATTCGAGTTCACGAAGTGCAAAAGTTGCGATGCCGTCCCAGGCTTGCTCAGTTGATTCGATGAAGTCTCGGACGAGTTCGATTATTGCAGTGGCGCATGCCGTTGGCGTTTTGTGCGACAGGTGTGCGACTTCGTCGGCGACACTGACGTCGATTTCGTGACCAATGCCGGTGAAAACTGGTAGCTGACAATTGGCTATCGCAGTGGCGATTTCGATCGAATCAAAAGCGATCAAATCATTTTTCGAACCACCACCGCGCACGAGCATCAGCACATCGAGATCGCCTCGTGCATCCATTTTTCGCAGTGCTGCAACGATCGAACTGATCGAATCGTCACCCTGCATTCGTGCGTCATGCACAAAAATGGTGAAGCCGATACTCGAGTCTTTGAACGTTTTCAATACATCGGCGTGCGCTGCGCTACCGACACTGGTGATGATGCCAACACGCAACGGCACGAGCGGCAGACCGACTGCGCGGTTGGCGTCGTAAAGTTTTTTAAGTTTGAGTTGTTTGACGACTGCTTCGCGTTGGGCGATCAAATCACCGAGGGTAAAGCGCGGGTCAATTTTCGCAACCTTGAAACTGAATCTGCCGTTGCCTGAGTAAAGATCTGGCTCACCGAAAACGCGGACCTTCAAACCGTCGGCGAGTTGCAAACCACTTTCTGCAAGTTTTGACTTCATTGCTGAATAGACGCCTTCCCAGATTGAGGCACCCAATACCGCTTTCTTGTCACCGTCGTTATCTACAAGCGTGAAATAGACATGACCCGGAATTTTCAGCTCTTGAACTTCGCCGTGCAGCCAAACGCCTTGACCAAAGCGTTTTTTAACAGCCTGGTTCACGGTCTTAATGAATTCACTGACCGAAAAAGTGTCGTCTGATGACAATACGCTTGAAGACTCGTGGAGCATCAACTAAACACTAGACGCAGGTTCGTTGTCTCAATTGCGGCCTTGGCGACAATTACAGCTCTAATCACTGCGTGTTCTGAACCAACGATTATTGGCTCGTCTAGCGACACGATTGACGATCAAGACATCACCGCGACAAGTGAAGCGCCAGAGTCATCGACGACACCACCAACCACAAACGCAGTTTCGTCCGAAAAAATAGTTTGGAGCCCGTGCTTAAACGACCCGGCCGGTGAAAGTGAATGCGGCGCACTCGCAGTGCCATTTAATTATGACGACCCAACTATTGGTTCATTCACACTATTTATTACGCGTCTGCCGGCAACTGACCCTGCCAACAAAATCGGTTCGATGCTGGTCAACCCTGGTGGCCCCGGTTTTGGTGGTTCGAGTGTTGCCCAGGATGCGCAGTATTACTTCAGCTCAGAACTGCTAGATCGTTTTGACATCATCGGTTGGGATCCACGCGGCACCGGCAAGTCGACGCCCGCGGTCGACTGCATCGACGAGTACGACGAATATTTCGGCATCGACTCAACACCTGAAACACCTGAAGAAAAACAAGCGATCATTGACGCGAGTCAAAAATTCAACGACGAATGTGTTGCCCGTAGCGGAGAAATCTTGCCGTACATCTCGACACAAGCGACGGCCCGCGATATGGATTCAATTCGTCAGGCACTCGGCGAAGAGAAAATTACTTACTTTGGTTTTTCGTACGGTTCAGAACTGGGTGCCACTTGGGCGACGATGTTTCCGAATACCGTGCGGGCGGCAGTTCTGGACGGCGCGTCTGATCCAAATGCAACTTCGCTTGATCAAGGTTTGGCTCAGGCAAAAGGCTTTGAAAAACAACTTGATGCGTTTCTCGCCGCATGTTCGAAACGCGTTTCGTGTGCATTTCATAGCAGCGGCAACTCTGCTGCGGCGCTCGACGAACTGCTCATTGAAATAGATAAATCACCAATCGTGGTCACCGCCGATCGAACGCCAGTCACGCAGGGCGTGATGTATACGGCGCTCGCGCAATCAATGTATTCAGACACGTTGTGGCCAGAACTCGAGCGCGCGTTGGCTGACGGCGTGGCGGGTGACGGTGCGGGCTTGCTCAAACTTAATGACGACTACTTCCAGCGCAAACCTGGTGGCACATACGGCAACGAACTCGAAGCGTTCTTGGCGATTTCATGTCTTGATGATCCGGGGCCGACAAGTGTTGCTGCGGTTGACGAGCAAATTCCTGTGTTCGTGAAAGCCGCCAAACGGTTTGGCGCGAGTTTTGCTAACGGATATTCGTGCGCGCTGTGGCCTGTACCGCAGGTGCAGCGTCTCGAAATCACTGGCAAAAATGCTGGACCGATAATTGTGATCGGCACAACTGGTGATGCTGCGACGCCAATTGAATCATCACGCAACGCCGCGAAAGCACTCGAAGGCGGAATCTTCTTGACAGTTACTGCCGATCAACACCCTGGTTACGGTTTAAATCAATGTGTCGTTAATGCTGTTGATCGATATTTGATTGATCTAACACCACCACCAGTCGGCAAGGTCTGTAAGTAATAAATATTCGTCCTTAACGGCGCGAGACAACTTGATCAACGCCCATCGCTGTTGCGACAGATAAACGGTCAGCGACCACCTCTTCGAGCATTCGTGCGCCGGTTGAGTCAGCAAGACGAGTCATCATTTCAAAATTTGCAATCACGGCTGCCGTGTCGATAGTTATTGCGACGCCTGCGCTCGCAATCAACGCGTTGCGGGCCTTAACTAATGCGCCGCTGTCGAGTTCAGTCGCAGCAGTGGCGAAGTCGAGCAGTTCGCGCGCGAACTTTATATTTGCGCCACCGGTTGCATCGCGCACGCTTGTTAATTCAATTTCAACACCTTGTTCATTGCCGCTCCAACTGAGCATGCTGGCGTGTGATGTTGTTCAATAAAAACACTCGCGCTGTTGAGATACTCGCGTAGCGACAAGTTCAATTTGCACGCGCGAAAG
>CAMBWL010000120.1 GCA_945871625.1 Bifidobacterium breve | reverse complement strand
GACGACCCGACTCTGCGCAATTTGATCGAAGCCGAGACGAAAGCAGTATGCATCGTCGCCAAATGTTCCGACTACCACGTTGAACAGGCGCTTCAAACCACGCTCGATGAGGGCGTGGCGATGGTCAGCGATTCGGTCAAATATTTAGTAGCCAACGATCGCCGCGTGCTCGTCGATATGGAGCACTTCTTTGATGGCTACAAGCACAACGCTGAATATTCGTTGCGTGTGCTCGAGGCGGCAGTTATTGGTGGTGCAACACACTTGGTGCTTTGCGACACCAATGGCGGGTCATTGCCAAATGAAGTTGAAAAAATCGTCGCCGACGTTCGTCGCCACATCGGCAACGACGTCATAATCGGCATTCATTGTCACGATGACACAGGTTGTGCCGTTGCTAACTCGCTAGCCGCCGTGCAAAGTGGTGCGCGACATGTTCAGGGCACGCTCAACGGTTTGGGTGAGCGCACCGGCAATACAAACTTGACGACGGTCATTCCTAACTTGCAGTTAAAACTTGGTTACGAGTGTTTGCCCGACGGTCATCTCGAGCGTCTCACGCAAGTCAGCAATCATGTGGCCGAAGTTTTGAATCGTCCGATGAATCCGCAAGCACCTTATGTGGGTGTCTCGGCCTTCGCTCACAAAGCCGGCTTGCATGTTTCGGCAATCGCTCGGGCCAAAGATGCCTACGAACATGTTTCGCCAGAACTTGTCGGCAATGGCACGCTCTTTTTGGTTTCTGAAATGGCTGGTCGGGCAACGATCACGATGAAAGCAAAAGAGTTGGGTTTGAATCTTGATGGTCAGGCGATCGGTCAAGTACTCGACGACCTTAAACGACTTGAGTTCGAGGGCTACCACTTTGAGGCCGCAGATGCATCGCTCGAATTATTGATGCGCCGTGCCACCGGATGGGAGCAATCATTTTTCAAAGTTGAGTCAATGCGTGTAATCACCGACGAAGCCGCAACGGGCATATTCACCACAGAGGCAACTGTCAAAGTTTGGGTTGGCGACGATCGAAATGTTTATACGTCTGAAGGTAATGGTCCGGTAAATGCAATCGACACCGCATTGCGTGAAGCACTTCGGGCAAGTTATCCGCAACTAGAGCGTGTGCACTTGACCGACTATAAAGTACGAATTCTCGACTCTGGTTCGGCGACTGGTGCGGTGACTCGCGTTTTGATTGACGCCACCGATGGCGAGCGTTCTTGGACAACTATCGGTGTTTCGGCGAACATCATCGAAGCATCGTGGCGCGCTCTTGAAGAGTCGCTCGTGTTTGGTTTGTTGCATTTGCAATCTTGACATCGCGCTAAATGTTCTAGGCTGGGCGCGTCATGGCGGCACCAAAGTTCACACCTGTAGATCCGACTGATCGTCCACGAACATATTCGTCGCCTGAACATGTGCCAACACCTTGGCGCAACGACAAACCCGCGGCAATCGTGACTAGGCAACCCAAAGGTCAAAAACTTGGGCATCAGGGCCCAGACCAGGGTTATGCGCTCAAACTTGCCGAAGGTTTGCGCGACTCGATCGTGTTGCAACTAGGCGAGTCAGCCGACGATGCAATTCGAGGTGTGCTTGCAATCGCATTGCGTCGCGCTTCGAAATTTGGGAGAGCACCGGTGATTTACGATCTCACAATTGCTTTTGGCATTTGGGGGTGGATGTTGCTTGACCCACCAGCAGATCTTTTGGCGCGTCGCAAAGAGTTATTCGCTGGTTTGGGTGATGCGGCTCATCATTATTCAGAATTGCGCGAACTTGTTGACATGGTGCCTGAGAGCACGATGCTGATGACACCTGAGCAGGTTCGCACTGGCATGCCCGGAAGTTGGCGCGCACTTACTGGCGCTTAAAAATTATTTTTCGACGGCGTGCGCTTCTAAGTCTTTAAGCGATACGAATTCAAGCGTCAGCGTGTGAGTTGAACGTAATTTGACTTTTGGCGCTTTGCCCGCTTCGAATGCTTCTTGCCAACGTGGCGCACAAAGACACCACTGATCGCCAGGTTTGAGACCAGCAAAACCATATTGAGGCATCGGCGTTGAAAGGTCGTTGCCGACCGATTTTGAATATTCAAGAAAGTCTGCGGTCATGATCGCGCACACGGTGTGCACGCCACTGTCGTCGCCGCCCGTTTCGCAACACCCAGTGCGATAAAAACCAGTTATGGGGTCAAAGTTGCACGGCTCAATTGGCTCGCCGTAGACATTTGTTTGCTGGCCAATTGTCATTGTTCGTGCAGTTTCTTAATTGATCGAGACGCCGACGAGGCGACCGATCACATATGTAACGCCAACTGCCAACAGCATGATTGCAACTTGACGAGCCGCGCTAGAAATTTTTGATCGCTCAGCCTGTTGCCCGATTGCATAACCAGCCACAGCCGCAGCGATTATCGCGACGATCACTGACGCATACTTTGCAGAGTTGCCGCTACTAAAAATCCATGGCACAACTGGCAACATCGCACCAGCCAAAAATGTGAGCAGAGAAATTAATCCAATTTGAATTGGGTTGGGCAAGTTTCCGGCGTCAAGTCCGAACTCTTCGCGAGCGTGAACGATAACTGCGCGCTCTGGGTCACGCATCACTTCTTTGGCCGACGCAGCGGCTTGTTCACGCGACATGCCGTGTTGGCGATACATCGCCGCCAATTCAGAAGTCTCGGCCTCGGGGTGGAGCTTGAGTTCACGCAACTCGAGCGACATCTCGCGCTTGATTAGATCATTTTGCGCGCTGATTGACACCCACTCGCCAGCGGCCATGCTGGCTGCGCCCGCAACTGCAGCAGCGATGCCAGCGAGTCGCACAACGCTTGAATCAGCACCACCAGCAGCGAAGCCGATGATCAACGAAACATTCGAAACTAGGCCATCACTGAAACCAAACACTCCGGCGCGCGCCGATCCTCCGGCAAGCGCACGGTGGTCGGGGTGACCTTCATGTTCAAGAGTTTTCTTCGCCACGACTTCAACGATAGTTCTGTCTCGGGCGACAATGCTCACCGAGATAGCCTGATGACAGATGGCACAGACACCGCGCTACCGATTTGCGCCGTCACCGACAGGTTATTTTCATGTCGGTGGTGCACGAACTGCGCTTTACAACTGGATTCTTGCGCTACAAAACAACGGCGTTTTCGTTTTGCGGATAGAAGACACCGACGATTCAAGAAATAATCCGCAGTGGACACAGGGCATTATCGAAGCGCTTGCTTGGCTCGGCGTTGACTCAACAGATTCACACTTTGAAGGGCCATTTTTTCAATCAGCCAATGCCGCATTGCACGTCGCGGCAGCAGAAAAACTCTTCGAACAGGGCAAGGCTTATTACTGCGATTTGTCGACCGAAGATATTCAAAAGCGCGCCAAAGAGTCTGGCAAGCAAAACGAACGACAGGGCTACGACGGCTATTCGCGCGATCGTGGTCTTGGGCCTGGGGCTGGTCACGTGTTGCGATTTCGTGTGCCAGAGGGTTCGACGATTGTCGAAGACCAAGTTCGAGGAAAAGTTGAATTTGATAACGCAACGATCGAAGATTTTGTTTTGTTGCGCAGCAATGGTTCG
>CAMBWL010000119.1 GCA_945871625.1 Bifidobacterium breve | reverse complement strand
TCGCGATGTTGAGCTCGCCAGTTTGCTCGCGATAAGTTGCAGTCGGCGACAAACGCGCAAGGCGCATCGCCTCGCTGGCTTTCAGCGTTATTGGTGCGAGGCGAGCGCGATTGTCGGCAACGACGATCTCGCGCAATCCAATTCGGTGGCATTCGGCGCGCAACTCACCAACTACGAGCAGTGCTTTGGCTTGTTCGGGTAGTTCGCCATATCTGTCCTGCCATTCGTTGCGAATGTCCTCGACATCGGCGTGCGACTTGACAGCGATGAGTCGACGGTATGCGTCAAGTCGAAGTTCTGCTTTGGTGACATAGTCGTTCGGCAAAAATGCGGTGATTGGCACGTCAATTTTGAGTTCGACGACCACTTGTGGCGCTTCGCCCTTCATCTCGGCGACTGCTTCGGTGACGAGTTGACAATATAAGTCGTAACCAACCGCAGCGATGTGGCCGCTCTGTGCCTCACCGAGCAAGTTGCCCGCACCGCGAATCTCGAGATCGCGCATCGCAATTTTGAATCCGCTACCTAGTTCTGTGGCTTCGCCAATCGTGCGCAGTCTTTCGTAGGCATCTTCTGAAAGTGCACGATTGCGCGGATGAAACAGATATGCATACGCTCGTTGTCCGCTGCGACCGACGCGTCCGCGAAGCTGGTGCAACTGTCCCAAACCGAGCAAGTCGGCACGCTCGACGACGAGCGTGTTAACCGTCGGCATGTCGATGCCGCTTTCGATGATCGTCGTGCAAATTAGCACGTCGTATTTACCCTCCCAGAAATCTTGCACGCTTTGTTCAAGTACGGCCTCGTCCATTTGTCCATGTGCCACGACAATGCGTGCCTCAGGCACGAGTTCGCGCAGAGTGCGCGCCCTATCTTCGATCGTCTTGACACGGTTGTGAACCCAGAACACCTGGCCATCGCGCAAAAGTTCACGGCGAATTGCTTCGGTTGCAACCCTGTCGTCTTCTTCGCCGACAAAAGTGAGAATTGGCTGACGGTCGGCAGGCGGCGTGTGCAGAAGCGACAAATCACGAATGCCGACGAGGCTCATTTCGAGCGTGCGAGGTATCGGCGTCGCGGTGAGCGTCAGCACGTCGACGTTTGTTTTGAGTTGTTTCATTTGTTCTTTGTGTTGCACGCCAAATCGTTGCTCTTCGTCAACGACCAGCAGACCCAGATCTTTGAATTTGACGCCGTCTTGCAAAAGTCGATGAGTGCCGATCACACAATCAATTTCACCGGTGGCAAGTTGCTGGACAACTTTTTTTGCACGGGCAGTTGTTAAAAATCGCGACAAGACTTCGACGCGAATCGGGTAGCCAGCGAATCTTGCGGCAAATGTCGAGCCGTGCTGGGCAGCCAGCAGTGTTGTTGGCACGAGCACCGCGACTTGTTTGCCATCTTGCATACATTTGAATGCCGCGCGAACGGCGACCTCTGTCTTGCCAAAACCCACATCGCCGCAGACGAGACGATCCATCGGGATTTCGCGTTCCATATCTGCCTTGGTCTCGATGATCGCCGTGCGTTGGTCTGGTGTCTCAACAAACGGAAATGCCGCCTCCATTTCGTCTTGCCACGCAGTATCCGGCGCAAATGCGTGACCCGCGGCAGATACTCGGCGTTGATAGAGCACGACGAGTTCTTGGGCGATCTCGCGCACTGCACTGCGCACACGCGATTTGGTTCGTGCAAAATCTGAACCTCCCATGCGATTAAGAGTTGGTGTTTCGCCACCGATGTATTGACGAATCGCGTCGATGTGATCAGTCGGCACATAGAGGTTGCCGTTGTTGTATTGCAGATGTAAATAATCGCGTTCGACACCACCCATTGACTGTTTGGTCATGCCGAGATATTTGCCGACTCCGTGCACTTGATGTACGACGTGATCGCCGGGCTTCAAGTCTTGGAAGATGCTCGACGAACTGCGTTTGGGTGGTTTGATGTTGCGATGGGTGCGGCGGCGACCCGTCAGATCGCTTTCGGTGATGATCGCCAGTTCATAGTCGTTGAGAACGCAGCCGCTGTGCAGTGGGGCAACGATTATCGACACGCCAGGGCTGGCCACAGAACTCGAATCTTGCTGGGGCGAGCGAACAGTGATGCCTTCAAGTGTCAGCACTTCGTTGAAACGTTGTGCCGAACTCGGCGTATCGGCAGCGATTACGACACGAAATTTTTTCGTAACTAATCGCAAGATGCGACTGGCGAGTGCTTCGGTGTCGCCGGTGGCTTGACCCCAGGTCGACGAAACGATCGTCGAAGATTTTGGCGAGTCGGCGACGGGGCTCAGCGAAATTATCGATTTGGCAGAGGTGTTTTTCAAAAATGTCTCGATCTCCGAGTGCAAGCGCGGATATTTTTGCTCGGGGTCGCGCGACCAAGTCGAAGCCAGTGCGCGAGCCAAGTCGTCTTCTTCGGCGATTAGATCGCGTGCGCGGTCGCGCATCCGTCGCGGCTCGATGAGCACGATGTGCATCGCAGCACTTTTGCTGCATACATCGGTGAGTACTTCGTCGTCGGTTGCGACCCACGGCAACCAAGATTCCATGCCGTCGAAGGTCATGGCTTCGGCGATGCGATCCCAGTTTTCTTGCCCCCAAGGTTCTTTGGCGATCAGTGCCCGTGCTTTTTTGGCGACTGTTTCGTTGATGATCAATTCTCGTGCAGGAAAGATGCGCACGCTCGGCAGATCTTCGGTGCTGCGTTGATCGTTGACGTTGAAAGTCGTCAGTCGATCGACTTCGTCGCCCCACAGGTCGATGCGAATCGGCGTGTCGGCCGTCGACGGAAACACATCGATGATCGAGCCTCGTCGAGCGAATTCTCCGCGATGCTCGACAATATCTTCGCGCCGATAACCGAACTTGGCCAGTGTGGCGACGAGTTCTTCGGTGTCGAGTTGCGACTGCGGTTTTATTTCAAGCGGCTCGACAACCGTGTTGCTCAGATGTTGCAGCAGCGCGCGCACACCAGTGATGATTATTTTTGGTGGATCATTTTTGATTCGCCACAAAACTTCGAGGCGCCGACCCATGGTTTCGCAATTTGGGCTGACGCGTTCAAACGGCAAGGTCTCCCATGCGGGAAACAGGGCAACATCTCGCTCGGACAAGAAAGCAACTAGATCATCGCGCAGCTGATTGGCCATCAACCCAGTGGGTGTGGCGACGACGACGATTTCGTTTTCGGTGCGCTGGGCAAGACCCGCCAGCAGCAATGGCCACGCGTGGTCGGCACAAATTATCGATGCGCTTTGTTCGCCGAGTGCGGCGCTTAGCGCCGGCTCAAAACCAAGAGTTGGCGCGAGTGCGCCGAGAGCCGTCATATTCAGGTTCGCTCAGCGGGCGTTGATCTTGCGCATTGCGGCATCGAGACCTTCGGCGACGATCAGTTGCACTGCATCCGCGGCAACCTGCACAGAAATGTCGAGTAATTCGCGTTCGTGTGCCGGCACTTTTGACAAGACATGGTCTCCGCCTTGTTCTTTGGACGGTGGTTTTCCGACTCCGATTCGTACCCGCAAAAAATCTTGAGTTTTTAGATGTTGATTGATTGACTGCAATCCGTTGTGACCCGCGAGCCCACCACCAGATTTGATTTTGACGATTCCAGGCTCCAAATCAAGTTCATCGTGCACGAT
>CAMBWL010000118.1 GCA_945871625.1 Bifidobacterium breve | reverse complement strand
GTCGTACCACGAATTGAAAATCTGAAGAAAGATCCACTGCGTCCAGCGGTAGTAACTTTCATCGGTGGTGCTGATGCTTCGACGCTGATCGTGGGCCAAACCAAGACGCCGAAGTTGTCGGCGCATGTTGGCGATATTCGATTCGGTGTTGATTCGCGGATGAATGCCGGTGACTATCGCATGCTGTTCTGCCGGCAAACCAAACGAGTCGTAACCGATTGAATGCAAAACATTTTTTCCGGTCATTCGTTTGAAACGACCAAAAACATCGGTGGCGATGTAACCGAGTGGGTGGCCGACGTGCAGACCGGAACCAGACGGATACGGAAACATGTCAAGAATAAAAAGTTTTTCGCGACCGGCTACTCCTGCTTTGTCGGCAAGTGGGCCCGCCGTGTTTGGTGCCTCAAAGGTTCGGTCTTGTTCCCATTGATCCTGCCACTTTTGCTCGATACCAGCAGCCAAAGAGGCGTTGTAACGGTAGGCGGGTATTGACCCTCCGCGACCCGTTTGAGGAGTGTCTGCAGTTGAGCCCATGACCTCCGTATCCTAAACGGCGTATGGCTAATCAGCGACGACGCCCGAAACCAGCGCGTACCGACACTCGTCGGCGTGTCGCACGAACCGCGCGGTTGAGCGAAACCTTGCGCGAAGTAATTGCCGATGAACTTGCGAAAATTGACGACGATCGCTTGGGTTTCGTGACGATTACTTCTGTGGATGTCGACTCTGAAATGAATCGAGGCATCGTTTTTTACGACTCGATGCAAGGCAACGACGGTGACGAGTTGATTCTTGAAGCCTTCAACGATCATCGCAAGCGACTGCAGAGTGTGATCGCCGATCAAGTGCGAGCACGACGCACGCCCGTGCTGCAGTTTCGACCAGATGATGCGATTCGGGCTGCGCAGCGCATTGATGAAGTGTTGCGCCAAGACGAAATTCGGCGTCGAGAACTTTTTGGTGACAAGAAGTCTGAGGGTTAATTCGCGTGGCGAGGCGTAAGCCACCAACTAGGCACGGTCTCGCTATCGTCGACAAACCTGCGGGGATGACGAGCCACGATGTGGTCAATGTTTTGCGCAAGCAACTAGGTGAGCGTCGCATCGGGCATACCGGCACGCTCGACCCTGATGCGACTGGCGTGTTGCTGGTTGGCGTCGGCTATGTCACGCGGTTGCTGACGTTTCTTTCCGGTCTCGACAAAACCTATTCGGGTCAAATTGTTTTGGGATCTGCGACTTCGACACTCGACTCATCAGGCATAGTGACCGCGACGCACGATATGTCGTCAGTAACGCTAGAAGAGGTTCGGCGCGTAGTCGCTGAAAATTTTGTCGGTGAAATTAAACAAGTGCCGCCGATGGTCTCGGCGCTAAAGATTGACGGTGTTCGCCTGCATACGCTGGCGCGTCAGGGCATCGAAGTCGAGCGCGCCGCACGCGATTTAACTATTCATAGTTTTAAAGTTCTCGCTATGCCCGAGCCCGGGGTGGTTAATGTCGAAGTGCACTGCAGTTCGGGCACATATATAAGGTCACTGGCCGATGACCTGGGTCGTGCACTTGGTGGTTCGGCGCACTTGCGAAATCTGCGCCGCATCGCGGTCGGTGGCTTTGATCAAAGCGAATGTTCTCGGCTTGAAGATGCCGTCGTGCATCCGCCAATTACCGCCGTGCGCACGATGAGTCGGATCGTTGCCGACGAGCAAATGCAGACGATGATCAAACACGGGCGCGAACTCGAGAGGTTTGCTTCGCCACCACCGTGGGTGTTGGTTGATGCGAGCAACGCAGTGTTGGCTATTTACGAACCAAGTGCATCGGGCCGTGCCAAGCCAAGCGTCGTAATGGCCAACGCAGTATCGTGATTTCAATGCTTATTATCAACGACACGAGTTTTGATTTCGCCCAGAATGCGCCTCGAAAACGTAGCGTCGTGACGATTGGCGCCTACGACGGTGTGCATCGCGGTCATCAGGCCGTTATCGACCAGGTTCGTCAACAAGCCGAGATTCTCGACGCGCGCAGTGTCGTCGTGACATTTGATCGTCACCCTGCGAGCGTTGTGCGACCCGAGTCGGCGCCACTTTTGTTGACAGACATTGATCAGAAACTTGAATTGCTCGCGAGCACCGGTCTAGATGCAACATGCATCGTCAAGTTCGACGAGACTTCAAGCCGCGAAACCCCGACCAACTTTGTCAAGCGGGTGCTTGTCGACGGATTATCAGCCAAGCGAGTAATCATCGGTGAAGACTTTCACTTCGGTCATAAACGCGGCGGCAACGTTGCACTGCTTCGCGAACTTGGGCCCAAGTTTGATTTTGATGTCGTACCAATTGAGTTGATTAGTCGCGGTGACGGTGTTGACGAGCCAGTCAGTAGCACGGCGATTCGCCGAGCATTGGCTGGCGGACAAGTTGAACTCGCAACCCAGTTGTTGGGTCATCATTTTGAAGTGCGGGGCAAAGTCGTGCACGGCGACGAACGGGGAAGGCAAATTGGTTTTCCGACCGCGAACATTGAAGTGCCGAGTCAAATCTGTCGACCCGCTGATGGCGTATACGCCGGAGTTTTGACACGGGCAGACGGCGCCAAGCACGTTTGTGCCATCAACTTGGGTCGGCGTCCGACTTTTTATGAGCACGCCAACAGTTCGATGCTTGAAGCCCACTTGCTTGACTTTGACGGCGAACTTTACGGTGAGATCGTCAAAGTTTCGTTCTCGCATTTCTTGCGTGGTGAGCGAAAATTTGAAAACATAGATGCGCTAAAAGCGCAACTCAAAAACGACATCGAACAAACTCGCGCCGTCTGCGGCGCTTAGACAAGACTCGTTTCATACAGCGTTGAGCGCTGGCGCAATTTGCGACCGAGCGGTGAAGTAATCGCCCTGAACGACTCTTCGTTCATTTCTTGACCATGGCTAGCGCCGGCCGCACGTGAGATATTTTCGTTCATCAGTGTGCCACCCAGGTCGTTGCAGCCTGCTTGCAGTAGCTGGGTCGCGCCGGCATGACCGATTTTTGTCCACGAGACTTGAATGTTGTCGATCAGACCGCGATACGCGATGCGGGCGATGGCGTGCATCAAAATGGTTTCTCTGAATGTCGGGCCGCGTCGAGATTTGTGCTGCAGATAAATCGGCGACGCCATGTGCACGAACGGCAAGCCAACAAACTCGGTGAAGCCACCTGTTTCTTTTTGCAGATCACGTGTACGCACGATGTGTTTGGCCCAACTCTGCGGGTGTTCAACAGAACCAAACATAATCGTGATATTTGAGCGCAGTCCTGCTTTGTGTGCCACACGATGACATTCGAGCCACTCTTCGGTGTTGATTTTGTCCGAGCAGATGATTGCGCGCACTTCGTCGTCCAAAATTTCAGCCGCGGTTCCTGGTAGTGATGCCAAGCCCGCGTCTTTGAGTCGCAAAATATATTGGTGCAACGGCTCGCCAAGTCGCTTTGCGCCTTCCGTGACTTCAAGTGCGGTGAAGCCGTGAATGTGCATTCCGGGCACGGCGGTTTTGACTGCTCGAGCCACATCTATGTAGTAGTCGCCGTCAAAATCTGGGTGGATGCCGCCTTGCAGTGTTACCTCGGTTGCGCCAAGTTGCCACGCTTCGCTGGCGCGCTCGGCGATGTCGTCGAGAGTCAGAAG
>CAMBWL010000117.1 GCA_945871625.1 Bifidobacterium breve | reverse complement strand
AGTTGGGTTAATTAAGTTTTATTAAAAAGAAAACCCCCTGGGCCTTTTGGCTCAGAGGGTGCGGCTGCAGTGATATGCGACTGCGCCGTTACGTAAGTAGAAGCTCGCTTCGTGAAATCATTATCTACAGTTTAACTAGCCGCGTGGCGAATCAACTCGGGGTCGGGGTGAGAAAGTTTCGAAATTGCCACGGGTCGGTGGTGTCAATGCGGCCCGTATTGCCATAGCCAGGGAACAAATCATTGCGTGTCTTTATTGGATCCCAATCGGTCGGCGCACTATGAATCTCGCCGATATATGGTCGGGCATCGGCCAACACAGATTTCCACGGCAGATCGTCAGGCACGCAAACTCCTTCGTTCGGGCTGGCGATCATCCATTTGACGGCCGAGATAACCGAACCGGCAACTTGCAGCGTCGTCGCGCTTTGCCCATCGACGATCGATCGCGCCTCGTCGATTGAAAGTCGAGTGCCAGTCCACCAGCCCGTGTAGTCGTGACCAAGCAGCAAAACGCCGAGTTCATCGCGACCCGAAATAATTTCGTTGTTCATGATCCGCTCTTTTGGCTGCTTTTGCCAATTGCGCATGCGCAACTCGAGCACGCTGTTGATCGCTTCATTCGACGGGCAATATGAATAGTGCACAGTGGGACGATAAATCGCCTTGCCCGACTCGTCGCGAACCGTCAGGTGATTGCTCATCGTGTAACTCTCGCCGTGACGAATAATCATCCCGAGAATTTCGCCGCTCGGTACCCACGAGCGCACCCAAGTCTCCATGCCGGGTTGTGCCAAACAAATTTGATTGCACGGGCCGTCGTCAGCGTGCACTTGCGCGTTGGCGGGCATCCACCGTTCGTGTGTGCCCCAACCCATCTCGGCTGGCGCGACGCCCTCTTCATAAAAACCTTCGACCGACCAAGTGTTGACAAATTCGTTGACTTGTTTTGGTTGGTTCGTAATTTGTGTGTCGCGCTCGCTGATGTGAATTACTCGCGTGCCAGTCAACATTGCCAAGCGATCAAACGACTCGCTGGCCAACGCCGATTCGATCGCACTTTGTCGCGAGCCCGCGCGACCATCACTCAAAATTTTGTTTGAGATTTCGAACAACGCCTGTTTTGCGAAATGTGAAACCAAACCCGGATTCGCACCGTGTTCGACGACCGCACTCGGGCCTTTGTTCGAACCCCATCGCGCGATCATCTTGCGGATCGCTTGATGGCGCACATAAAGCGTGCGGTCAAGCGGGGGTGTCGCCGCCATGTCGTAGTAGGGGTCCCACAGTTCGACTGATGTATTGAGATAGCGCACACCGCGCATGCGACACCACTCAAGGATTGTCGGGCAGTCAATGTTCCAGGCGAGGTCGAGCAAGATGTCGCCAGTAGCAACTCGCTCTGACAAAAAGCTGTCGAGGTTTTCGCGAGTCACCTGGGCGATTTCGTATTTAACGCCTTGTTTGATTGCGTCGGCAACACGATGGCGGTTGTCGACGAAGTCGACGATAGTTATAGAACTTGTCGCAAGTTTTAGGTCACGAATTAAAAGTGGAATCACGCACTGGGCAACTGACCCACAACCAAGAACTAGCACCCGAGCCGGGCGCGCTGGCGCGCTCACGCGTATCGCGGGGCGGAATCGTCCTTGCCAGCGTTTAGAAGAGTTTCAAGAGATGCTTCAAAGACAGCATCTGATGGCACCAACAATTTTTGCCAATCGTAGACAATGCCCTTGCGACCCGTGAACAACGGCTCGTCAAGAATTGTTGAATCAGTACTTTGGATAAACACAATTTTTGACCCTACACACATCGTTTGGGTTTGTCTACTGTCTGAGTGGTCAGCCAAAACTGACTCACGAGTCAGCGAACTCGCGTTGGTAGGGTGAGAGTTCAAATGTCTGAACCAAAATCGCGGCGCCGCGAGCCCAATGAGCGCCGCAGAGATGCAAATTCTTCTCGTCGCCCAATGAATCCGCGTCGATCTGGCGGGTCGGCAGGCGGCTCAAGAGATGATTCAACCGAGAGTGCGAGCGGCAACATCGGTTCGAACACGAACATTCGCGAGGCAGTTTCAACTCCGACCCAGTTCGCTGCGCTCGGCGTCAGCAGCCGAGTCGACGCTGGTCTGGCAAGCGCAGGGTTCGCCGCACCGTTTGCGATTCAGACCGAGGCGATACCCGTGGCTTTGACCGGCGTCGACGTTTGTGGCCGTGCTCGCACTGGTTCAGGCAAGACGCTGGCTTTTGGTGTGCCGATGATCGAGCTGGTTACTGAAAAAGCCAGGCCCAACAAACCGCGCGGTGTCGTGCTTGTACCGACGCGCGAACTGGCTGTGCAGGTCACTGATGTTTTGGCGCCGATCGCCCAACATTGTGATGTCCGCGTCGTCGCAATTTATGGTGGCGCTGCCCGCGATAAACAAGTCGAGCAACTCGTGCGTGGTGTCGAAATTATTATCGCCACACCGTTGCGGCTAATTGACTTGATGAAAAACGGCGAAGCAGATTTGAGTGACGTCGAAATGATCGTGCTCGACGAAGCAGATCGCATGGCTGACGAGGGTTTCATGCCACAAGTCGAGTGGGTGTTGCGCCATGTCACGAAGCAACATCAGACGATGTTGTTCTCGGCGACTCTCGATGGCCAAGTTGCGACCCTGGTCAAGCGTTACATGAAGTCGCCACAAGAAATCAGCATTGATGCACCCACCGACACGGTCGGCACGATGCGACACTTGTTCTTGGGCGTACACCACATGGATAAAAACCGCGTGATCGCGGCAATGGCTCGCGCAGGCGGTCAAACCGTGGTCTTTTGCGACACAAAGCGCGCATGCGACAAAGTCTCAGATGATCTCGCCAGTCTTGGCGAAAAAGTTTCTGCACTACACGGCGACATGGCACAGGGTGCGCGCGAACGGTCGCTACGTAAATTTGCTCAACGCGAACTCAATATTCTTGTATGCACAGATGTCGCCGCGCGCGGCATCGACATCGACGATGTCGGTATCGTCGTGCACTATGTGCCACCGCTAGAAGTTAAAACTTATTTGCACCGTTCGGGTCGCACAGCACGAGCCGGCAAAGACGGTTGGGCAGTGACTCTGGCTGAATACAACCAGCACACGACTTGTCGAATAATTCAGCGCGGTTTGAAACTTGAGGCACAAGCACCAATCGAAGTGTTTTCAAACGACAAGCGTCTTGCCGACCTCGGTTCGTTTTTTAAAACTAGCTAAAACCAACTAAAACCAGCTGGGTCGAGTTTTTTCGAATTTCGAAATCGCGTCGACATATTGCAATGAAATCGCGATGTCGTCGAGACCGTTTAGAAATCGATTCTGTGTGTCTGGGTTCATCGCAAACTTTTCGCTGATGCCACAACTCGGCACTTCAACTGTCAGCCGCTCGACATCGACCGTGATTTCGGTCTGTGGGTTGGTTTCGATGATCTGCCACAACTTGGCAACTGTTTCTTCGCTCAACTCGACGACGATTAAACCGTTCTTGCCGCAGTTGTTACGAAAGATGTCGCTGAAACTAGGCGCGATTACGGCGTCAAAACCGCCCTGTTGAATCGCCCAGACGGCATGTTCACGCGACGAACCAACACCAAAACTTTTTCCAGCGACCAAGATTGATGCACCTGCATAACGCTCGTCGTT
>CAMBWL010000116.1 GCA_945871625.1 Bifidobacterium breve | reverse complement strand
ATGACACGAGCACTGGCGGACCAAGGTCGCAATATTCGCATACCTGGTCACATGATGGAGATCGTGAATCGTGTGCAACGCGCCGAGCGAGACTTGACAGCCGAACTCGGTCGGATGCCGACGCCCGAAGAGGTTGCAGCGCGCAGCAGTTTGACTGTCGAGAAACTACTGGACATCATGCAGTTGGCGATACCGACCACGAGTCTGGATGCACCCGTGGGTTACAACACCGATGACTTAACAGTCGGCGACACGATTGCCAACACTGATGAGAATGATCCAATTAGTTTGACAGAGCGATCTCAACTGCGCGAGGCCGTCGAGAAGACGCTCAAAGATTTGCCCGAACGCGAGCAAGAAATTGTTGCAATGCGTTTTGGCATTGGTGGGTTTGATCGCGTTTATACGCTCGAAGAAGTCGCCGACAAAATGAAAGTCACGCGTGAGCGAGTGCGCCAGATTGAGCAGAAAACTTTGGCGCGGCTTCGACACCCACATAACAGCGCCAACTTGCGTGCGTTTTTAGACGAAGAGTAACTTTTTCCCGAGTTGCGATCGGTATCGCTTGGGGTTCAAACATAAAGGTATAGAGATGTTCGGCATGGATGCGGTTAGAGTAAATAAGCCTTTTACCTTCCGGGGTAGCTCAGTTGGCAGAGCAACGGACTGTTAATCCGTGTGTCGTGGGTTCGACCCCCACCCCCGGAGCCAAAGTTTTGAGTTTTAGTCGAGGCGATTTATCGGAGGCGAGATGAGTGCGGTTGCGGCGGGGGTTGATGTGGCGAGTCGTGTGCATCCGCTAGACCCGTTGAGCAAAGCCGAACTTGAGTCGGTGATTGTTGCGTTGCGTCGTGATGGCGTTATAGATCAGCGGCATTTGATTGCGATGATGCAAGTCGAAGAACCGTCAAAGTCTGCGTTGGCGCATTTTCGACTTGGCAAAAATGTTGATCGTGCGGCGCGGGTGACGGTGCTTGATCGCTCGACGGGCAAGGTGGCCGAGATTGTCGTGACGATTGGTGCAGAAAACACGTGTCGCGTCGTCAGCAACAAAATTATCGAGGGTGCAAAAGCGCCTGTTTTAAGTGTTGAGAGCGAGATGGCGATCGCGGTTGCCAAGCGTGACCCACGAGTGATTGAGGCGTTGCGCAGTCGCGGGATTACAGATCTTGACAGCGTGAAGATGGAGACCTGGACGATCGGTGCACAGATACCAAAATATCTCGATGACGGTCGACGACTTATTTGGACTCCGATGTGGCACCAGCCGACGCCACAGGCGAATTTTTATGCTCATCCGATTTCTGGGTTGTACGCGATTGTGGATATTGATTCGGGTGAGGTTGTCGCGGTCGAAAACGACCAGCAGATTGCCGTACCGCAGACACCCGGCCCATACCGACAGAGTCAAACTGGGGCGGATATTGCGCTTAAGCCGCTTGAGATCAAACAGCCTGAGGGGGTTTCGTTCTCATTTGACGGCTACAAAGTGACTTGGGAGAGGTGGAACTTTCGAATCGGCTTTTGTCAGCGCGAAGGTCTCGTGATTCATGATGTTTGGTTTGATGATGCGGGCGAGATGCGCAAGATTGCGCATCGCTTGTCGATTGCCGAACTCGTGATTCCATATGGTGACCCGAGTCAAGGTTCTTATCGAAAGAATGCTTTCGATACGGGCGAATTTGGTTTGGGCAATTACACGAATTCGTTGACTCTAGGTTGCGATTGTTTGGGCGAAATCGTCTATCTCGATGTTGCCATTGCGACGCCCGACGGCAGCGTGCGCGAAATCAAGAATGCAATCTGCATTCACGAAGAAGATTTTGGAATTTTATGGAAACATGTCGACATCGACGGCAACGTTGAGGTGCGGCGCGGACGTCGGTTTGTTGTTTCGTCGATCGTCACGATCAACAATTACGAATACGGGTATTTTTGGTATTTCTATCAAGACGGTTCGATTGAGTTTGAGGCCAAACTCACGGGCATTGTGTTGACGCTCGCTGATAATCCTGGCGCCGACCATGGTTCAGCGACAGAACTTGAGCCTGGTTTGTGGGCGCCGTATCACCAACACATTTTGTGTGCGCGACTTGATCTAGACATTGACGGCGGCGCCGACGAAATCGCTGGCGTGCGCAACAGCGTTATCGAGGTCGACTCGTTTTCCCACGAGATGGGGCCGAAGAATATTTACGGTGGCGCATATGAGACGAGTGAAAAAGTTTTTCGGCACGAGAGTGAGGCGCGAAGACTGGTTGATCCACTGAAGAGTCGGTTTTGGAAAATTATCAACCCTGGTCGAAAAAATCACATGGGCAAACCTGTTGGCTACAAACTTGTATCGGGGCATACGACGTATCCCTTGGCGAAACCTGAGTCGACAATTGGGAGGCGTGCCGGTTTCATGTATCACCATTTGTGGGTGACGGTGAATCGCGCCGACGAGCGTTATCCGGCGGGTGATTATCCGTATCAGCATGCGGGCGGGGCGGGTTTGCCCGAGTGGACGCGCGCCAATCGCGAGATTGAGAACACGGACGTCGTTCTGTGGCATGTGTTCGGCACGAATCATATTCCGCGCACCGAAGATTGGCCCGTTATGCCAGTCGAGCGCACCGGGTTTCATTTGAAGCCGAGCGGTTTTTTTGCGCGCAGCCCGGGCATCGATGTTGCGCCCGCGCCCAAAGCCTGCCATTAATTGGCTGAAAGTTTAGAAAATTATTTGGTGGCGGAGATGACGCCGAGACACATTTCGTCAGAGGAGCCCTCGCCCCAAGTGACGTATCGTGGCGACAATTTTTGTAGCTCGGGGAGTTTCTGTCGAAGTGTCGGATCAAAAGTGCAGGTGACTCGGATTGTGTCACCGGCCTTTACTTTCACGGGAGTTTTAAGAACAGTTCCTGATTGATCATCGAAGTTGTAATTTTTTTCATCAAGAATGGTTTTCTCGGTTGGGGTGCCTGGGTTCAGAGTCAGCGTTAATGTGCGCCCCAAGAGATGCATGTGGGCGGCAGCCCCAATGATTGTGAAGTTTGAAGTTATGACTTTGTCGCAACGCGAGGTAAGCGACGGCGCTGGTTTGAATGGATCTTGACCACAAAGAACGTTGATGCCTGCAGACTCGAACGCACTCATCTTGCTGGTTCGTGATGCAAGATCGATGAGCGCTTGCTTGCGATCGCAAAGTGGGCCAGTCACGCCCGCGGGGCAGGCGAGTTCTACCGGAGCCGGAAAGAGTTCGACATGAAGTTGTTTAATCTTTGCTCCCTTCGCCGCGATCGTCTCCATGACGATTTTTGATTGGTCGGTCTGAATCTTTCCGCCATTGGCGGCAAGAAGGTTGTAGTGCACTTGCAAAACGAACTGCTCACCTTTTTTGAATGGCGTTCCGTAACCGGTAGGCGAGACATCGATGCCACGCCCAGGTGCCCAAGAACTGAGCCAAGGCGTCGAAACAAAAGACGACAACATTCCGCCAAGACCTGAACCCCCAAAGCATGGCCAGCCCTTACCGTTTTTATCTTGGGCGACCGCCTGAGGAAGTTCGGCGTCACTCACACGAAAAATGATCGCATGATGAACAAAATTCTTTCGCTGAGGAATGAATTGAATTGTTCGAATAATCGAATCTTCGGTCACTTTTGGATCGAGAAGAAAGCAGCGGTAGTCGTCTGTGCCGCTATTCGGCGCAG
>CAMBWL010000115.1 GCA_945871625.1 Bifidobacterium breve | reverse complement strand
GCAACAATGTGCGCGCCCGCTTCGGCGAGAGTCAAAATTGCTAACAACTCTGCCGACTGACCCGAACTCACAGCAAGCGCACCAGGCAGACCAACCGCGGTTGTGATGCCACCTTCAAGCGACGACAACCGTGCCTCAAGCACGCCTTGAGTCGGGTTCATTATTCGCGTATAAATGTTGCCGATCTCGGCGAGTGCAAATAAATTTTGCGCGTGTTGTGCATCGCGAAACACATAGCTTGTAGTGCGATAGATCGGCACCGCGCGTGACCCAGTATCCGAGTCTGGTATCTGACCCGCGTGAATTTGACGAGTCTCAAAGCCCCAATTTGAATTTGTCACAGTCCTCACAAACTATCTTGTGAATCCCGACTAAACAACTCGGGATTCACTTTGATTACTCAGCCACCTGAGATTTCAGAGACTTTCTTCTTGCCTTTAGAGATAAACGGCATCATCGAGCGCAAATGCGACCCAACTTTCTCAATTGGATGATTCTTGCCCGCATTTCGAAGTTCAGAGAAACGCTTCCGTCCTGAATCACTTTCGGCAATCCATTCTTCGGCAAACTTACCCGACTGAATTTCTTCGAGGATTACTTTCATTCGCTTTTTTGTGTCAGCGTCAATGATCCGCGGACCGCGTGTTACATCGCCGTATTCAGCAGTATCTGAAATCGAATACCGCATGCCGGCGATGCCCTCTTCATACATCAAGTCGACGATCAACTTCACTTCGTGCAGACACTCGAAATAGGCCATCTCAGGTGCGTAACCAGCCTCGACAAGTGTTTCAAAACCCGCCATCACTAGCGACGTCACGCCGCCACACAACACAACTTGCTCTCCGAACAAGTCAGTTTCGGTTTCTTCAGGAAATGTCGTTTCAATTACACCAGCGCGAGCGCCACCGATCGCTTCGGCATATGACAAAGCCAGTGCTTTTGCCTTACCTGTCGCATCTTGATGCACGGCGATCAGTGCCGGAACTCCGCCGCCTTCGGTGTATGTGCGTCGCACCAAGTGACCTGGGCCCTTTGGTGCAATCATGATCACGTCTATACCTTTTGGCGGTGCAATTCGCTCAAAGCGAATATTGAAACCGTGCGCAAACGCAATCGCCTTGCCATCAGCAAGGTTGGCTTTGATGTGCTCGTCGTAAATCTTTTTTTGTTCTGTATCTGGCGCAAGAATCATGATCACATCTGCCCACTTTGTCGCATCAGCAATTGACATCACTTTCAACCCAGCAGCAGTTGCTTTGGCTGCCGAAGACGAACCCTCACGCAATCCAACAACAACATCGACACCCGACTCTTTGAGGTTCAACGCATGAGCGTGACCTTGCGAACCATAACCAACGATCGCAACTTTCTTTGAGCGAATAATCGACGGGTCAGCATCTTTCTCGTAGTAAACATTTGCAGCCATTAACTTGCCTTTCCCTTGGTTTGGTTCACTGCACGAACTCGAGCAGTGCGATCTAGTTTTGGCAACGCCACGCGACCTGTGCGTTGAGATTCAATGATTCCATATTGTCGCAGCAATTCTGAAAAATCGTTTAGTTTTTCAGGGCTTCCGTCCAAACTCACGCTCAAAGCCTCGGGACCAACCCCGAGAATCTTGCCCTCAAAAATATTGGTCAATTCGACAATTTGACCGCGTTGTTCTGGGGTCGATCGCACCGTAGCAACCATCAACTCACGCTCTACAGAGTTGCGTGGGTCAAGTTCAGAAATTCGAACGACATCTACGAGTTTGAACAACTGCTTGACCATCTGCTCGAGCGTTGCGCTCTCAAGATCTACGACGATCGTGATGCGACTGTAATCTTCTTGCTCGGTTGGTGCCACGGCAAGCGAGAAAATGTTGTAACCACGTCGCGCAAACAGCGATGCAACTCGTGCCAAAACGCCTGGTCGGTTCTGCACCAATACTGAGAGCACATGATGATTAGCCGCTGTGCCATATGGGTTGCTTCCGGTCATCGCAACAACTCCCTTCGGTTTTCTTGAGATGGCTGCAAAATAATTTCGTCGTTGCTGCGACCTGCAGCCACCATCGGAAACACCTGCTCAGTTGGTGCAACACGAAACTCGACAACTACAGGTCGGTCATTGATGCTGTTGGCTTTGTCAATTGCCGACTCAACTTCTTCTGGTGATTCAACGCGAATGCCTACACAACCCATGGCTTCGGACCACTTCACATAGTCGGGCACCGATTCTGAAAAATGCACTTGGCTATAACGATTGTCGTAGAACATTTCTTGCCACTGACGCACCATGCCCAAGTTCGAGTTGTTCAAGATGCCAACCTTGATCGGAATCTTCTCAACAGAAGCAGTAATCAACTCTTGCGCCGTCATCTGGAAGCAACCATCACCGTCGATTGCCCAAACTGTTTTGTCTGGACGACCAACTTTTGCGCCGATCGCTGCAGGCACCGAAAAGCCCATCGTGCCCAAGCCGCCCGAGTTAACCCACGTGTACGGCTCATTGAAATGCCAAAACTGGCTCGACCACATCTGATGTTGACCAACACCCGAAACGAGAATCGTGCCTTCTGGCGATGCATCACGAAGTTTTTCTAGACAAAATTGTGGCTTTAGCGCTGCACCCGGTTCACTCGGCTCGTAAGCAAGCGGAAAATTTTCTTTCCAACCGTTTACGCGACTGCGCCACGCAGAAATATCTGCTGGTTTCATGCCACCAGCCATCAGGTCGCGCAACGCAACGATCATTTCTTCGATCACCAATCGGCAATCGCCAACGATCGGCACGTCAGGCTTGCGTACCTTGCCCTGCTCTGCAGGGTCGATATCAACGTGAATGATCTTCGCATCTGGTGCGAACGCCGAAACTTTGCCGGTTACACGGTCGTCAAAGCGTGAGCCGAGTGCGATCAACAAATCTGCCTTTTGCATCGCCGTAACTGCCGTTGCCGTGCCGTGCATGCCAGGCATACCCAAGCACAACGGGTGATTGTCGGGGAATGCACCACGAGCCATCAGCGTTGTAACAACTGGAATGTTCATCAACTCTGCAAGTTCGCGCAAAGCATCAGCGCCTCGCGCTTTCAACACGCCACCACCAACATAAAGAATCGGCTGTTTTGATTCGAGAATCAACTTCGCCGCCTCTTTGATCATTCGCGGATGACCCTTAGTAGTTGGCTTGTAGCCAGGCAAACTGTCGATTACTTCGTCGTCTGTTGGCCAATGCCAATCCATCATGTTTTGTAAAACATCTTTTGGCACGTCGATAAGAACTGGTCCTGGTCGACCAGTTGTTGCAATATGAAATGCTTGACGAATTGCGAGCGGCAAATCATCTGCGCTCATTACAAGTTCGTTGTGTTTGGTGATGCTACGGGTGATGCCTACGGTGTCGCACTCTTGAAACGCGTCTGTACCAATTGCACTTGTTGGCACTTGACCAGTTATGGCAACCATCGGAATCGAGTCCATGTATGCATCACATAACGGAGTAACCAAGTTCGTTGCAGCCGGACCACTAGTTACCATCGCAACGCCAGGTCGACCGGTTACGTGCGCATAACCTTCGGCCATGTGACCAGCACCTTGCTCGTGGCGCACGAGAATGTGGCGAATACTTGATTTGATCAATGGGTCGTACGCAGGCAGAATGCAGCCGCCTGGCAACCCGAACATCACTTCAACATTTTCTTGCTCGAGTC
>CAMBWL010000114.1 GCA_945871625.1 Bifidobacterium breve | reverse complement strand
GGTCAACACTGGTCCGAAAATCTCTTCGTCATAACATTTCATTCCCGGCTTGACATGATCGATCAAACTTGGGTTCAAAAAGAAACCTTCGTCTTTGGCCTTGTCGGTGCCGTCGAGCACGACTTTTGCACCTTCTTTGGCCGCATTGGTCACATAACTTGCAACCTTGTCGCGATGCTCACGACTAATCAACGGACCCATTTCACTCGCAGGGTCAGAACCCGCGCCAACTTTGATGTTCGGCACGCGTGATTTAATTTTCTCAACCAACGCATCTGCAACTGTGTCGACTGCGAGCACAACCGAAACAGCCATGCAACGCTCGCCAGCCGAACCGTAAGCGGCGCTGACTGCAGCGTCGGCTGCCATCTCAAGATCGGCATCCGGCAATACCAGCATGTGATTCTTTGCTCCGCCAAGTGCCTGCACGCGCTTGCCATTTTTTGTGCCTGTCTCGTAGACATATTTTGCGATCGGTGTCGAGCCGACGAAGCTGAGCGCCGCGACATCTGGGTGCTCGAGCAAACGATCTACAGCAACTTTGTCGCCGTGCAATACGTTGTAAACACCGTCGGGCAAACCTGCTTGACGCAACAAGTCGGCGACGAACATCGATGCCGATGGGTCTTTCTCGCTCGGCTTCAAAACAAATGTGTTGCCACACATGATCGCATTGGCGAACATCCACATTGGCACCATCGCCGGAAAGTTGAACGGCGTGATGCCAGCAACAACGCCAAGCGGTTGACGAATTGAATAAACATCAACACCTGTCGAGGCCTGCTCTGAATAACCGCCCTTGAGCAATGCCGGCACGCCGCAGGCAAACTCTATGTTTTCAAGACCGCGAGCAACTTCACCAAGCGCATCGCTCGGTACTTTGCCGTGCTCAAGAGTTAAAAGATTGGCAATCTCTTTGCGGTTTGCATCCACCAACTCGCGCACCCGAAACATGATTTCTGCGCGGCGCGACAAGTTTGTCGCCCGCCAAGCCGGAAATGCGGCTTTTGCTGATGCCACAACTGCGTCAACATCGGCAATATTCGCCAAATCGACTTCGGACTCTTGTTTGCCCGTTGCTGGGTTGAATACTTTGCCCGTCTTGCCAGAAGTGCCAGCTACAACTTTGTTGTTCACCCAATGACTAATGCGATTCATAATTTTTATTTTCTCCTGATTGTTTGTTTTGTACAGTTAATTCAAATACTGACAAAGGCCACGCTTGATGAATTTGCCGTGACCCTTTCGTCCGAGATATTTATCGTTTTCGATCACGATCATTCCGCGCGAAAGCACGGTGTCAACTTTGCCGTCGATCACGGTGCCCTCCCACGACGAATGGTCCATGTTCATGTGGTGTTTGTCGTTGATGCCAATCTTTGTTTTCTTGTTCGGGTCCCATACCAAAATGTCGGCGTCCGAACCTGGCGCGATGACACCTTTTTGTGGATACATGCCGAACATCCGAGCAGGTGTCGTGCAGCATGTTTCAACCCAACGCTCGAGTGTCAACTCACCCAACACAACGCCCTGATAAATAAGTTCCATGCGGTGCTCGACACCGCCCATACCGTTGGGAATCTTCGAGAAGTTGCCGAGACCGAGTTCTTTCTGATCTTTGTAACAGAACGGGCAGTGATCGGTTGAAACCACGGCGAGTTCGTTCATGCGCAAACCCTTCCATAAATCACCGTGATGATCGTGCGTGTCATGTTTGCTGCGAATCGGCGGCGAACATACAAACTTCGCACCTTCAAAACCAGGACGCGCCAAGTGATCTTCGAGCGTCATATATAGGTATTGCGGACAAGTCTCACCGAACACGTTCAAACCTTCGTGACGCGCTTCGGCCAATGCGTTCAGCGCTTCAGACGCCGACATGTGAACTATATATAGAGGCACGTTGCCGGCCACTTTCGACAACACGATCGCACGATTCGTCGCCTCGCCTTCGAACAAACTTGGTCGCGAATATGAGTGATATTTCGGATCAGTTTCGCCGCGCGCAATATGTTGTTGAACAAGCACGTCGATTGCAATGCCGTTCTCGGCGTGCATCATGATCGTCGAGCCATTTTCGCTTGCAGTTTGCATTGCACGCAAAATCTGGCCGTCATCGCTATAAAACACGCCTGGATAAGCCATGAACAACTTGAAACTCGTTACACCTTCGTGGTCGACCAAATAGGTCATATCTTTCAAGGACTGTTCGTCCACACCGCCGATAATTTGGTGAAACGCATAGTCGACGGCACAGTTGCCGCCTGCTTTGCGATGCCATTCGGCAAGACCCTCATGAACATTTTCGCCATATCGCTGCAACGCCATGTCGACGATCGTCGTTACGCCACCCCATGCCGCGGCAATCGTGCCAGTTTCAAAGGTGTCGACTGCGGCGGTGCCACCAAACGGCAACTCCATGTGCGTATGCACATCGATGCCACCCGGCACGACATATTTGCCGGTCGCGTCGACGACTTTATCTGCAGTGATATTTAGCGATTCAGATTTACCGCGCTCAAGCAGCGCAAGAATCTTCTCGCCTTCGATCAGAACATCGACCTCGTGTCGACCGGTCGGGCTGACGACGGTCCCATTTTTAATAGGTGTGCGTGTCATTTTTCCTCCCTGCCCTCTGGTTTGTTTATAACTTTTAGCGCTCTACTAATTCGTCGTATGCATCTGGGCGACGATCGCGATAGAACGCCCAGCGATCACGCACTGTTTTGATCTTGTCCATGTCCAGGTCACGAACGATCAACTCTGGCTTGTGCGGGTCACCCTGATTGCCAACAAACTTGCCTTCTGGGTCGACGAAATAACTCTGACCGTAAAAATCATCATCACCAAGTGGCTCGATGCCCACTCGGTTGATCGCGCCAACATAATAAATGTTCGCAACCGCGGCGGCTGGCTGCTCAATTTTCCAAATATATTCGCTCAGTCCACGACTTGTCGCCGACGGATTGAACACGATTTCTGCGCCGTTCAAACCGAGCGCACGCCAGCCTTCAGGAAAGTGTCTGTCATAGCAAATGTAAACGCCAACTTTGCCGACTGCCGTGTCGAAAACGGGATATCCACCTGTGCCGGGGGTGAAGTAATACTTCTCCCAAAAACCTTTTACTTGCGGAATGTGTTGCTTGCGATATTTCCCCAAATATTTTCCATCGGCATCGACCACTGCGGCAGTGTTGTAATACAAACCTGGTTGCACTATTTCGTACATCGGCAAGATGAGAACCATGCCAAGTTCTTTGGCGAGTGCCTGAAATCGTTTCGTCGTTGGTCCATCGGGAATTGGCTCCGTGTACGAGTAATACTCTGGCTCTTGCACCTGGCAGAAGTACGGCCCATAAAACAATTCTTGAAAGCACATCACTTGTGCGCCTTGCTTTGCGGCTTCACGGGCTTGGGCCTCGTGTTTTTCGATCATCGAGCCTTTGTCGCCCGTCCAATCGGTCTGCAATAACGCCGCGCGCACTGTGCGAGCCATGATTTCTCCCCTTAAATTTTTGCTATTTGCTTTCCAAACTATCAGTCAATACGCCCTCTACATAAGCCCGAATATCCATGTTTGGCGTTATTAACGACCTACGAATAATACGGATTAGCACCAGTCGAGTGATCCGTAATATCGCGCACACGCGTAATCGCCGGCACCTGCTCGACCAACATCGTCTGCACACCCTCAAGCATCGTCTGTCGCGACATCGAGCAACCGTGACAACCTCCACCCATGGT
>CAMBWL010000113.1 GCA_945871625.1 Bifidobacterium breve | reverse complement strand
ATGGCTGCCGAATTTATTTACACCTGTTACAAACTCGCCCGCTTCTACCCACCAGACAGAACGGTGCTCGAAAACATTTCACTTTCTTTTTACCCGGGCGCCAAGATCGGCGTGCTGGGTTCGAACGGCAGCGGCAAGTCGAGCCTGCTAAAGATCATGGCTGGCATCGACGACGGCTTCACGGGCGAGGCACGGCTCACACCTAGTTTCTCGGTTGGCCTGCTTGAACAAGAACCCAAACTTGACCCGGCAAAAAATGTTTTAGAAAATGTGATGCTCGGCGTCGCACCGATTCGCGATCTGCTCGCCGAATACGAAAAAGTTACGGCGATGTGGGGCGAACCCGACGCTGACTTCGACAAAGTCGGCGCGCTTCAAGCAAAACTCGAGGCAAAGATCAACGCCGTTGACGCGTGGAGCCTCGAACGCAATGTTGAAATCGCAATGGATGCATTGCGTTGCCCGCCTAACGACAGCGATGTCACCAAACTCTCGGGCGGTGAACGCCGACGAGTCGCCTTGTGCCGGTTATTGCTAAGCAGACCTGATCTGCTGTTGCTCGACGAACCCACCAACCACCTCGACGCAGAAAGCGTCGACTGGCTCGAAAGATTCTTGCAAGAATATTCGGGCACGGTCGTGGCGATCACCCACGACAGATATTTCTTGGACAATGTCGCCAAGTGGATTCTCGAACTGGATCGCGGCAAGGGCATTCCGTTTGAAGGCAACTATTCAAGTTGGCTCGAACAAAAACAAGAACGCCTCGGACGCGAAGAGAAAGCCAACGAATCTCGCAAACGTACTCTGGCTCGCGAACTCGAATGGGTGCGCATGGCGCCCAAGGCTCGTCAGTCAAAAGGCAAGGCGCGTCTCTCTGCGTACGACAAGTTGCATGCCGAGGCACAAGCAGCCGAACGCGGCGACAGCAAACTTGAAATTGCGATTCCACCTGGTCCTCGACTCGGCGATGTCGTGATTCAAGTAAAGAACTTGGCGAAAGGTTACGGCGATCGTTTGCTGATCGAAGATCTCACTTTCAACTTGCCACCTGCGGGCATCGTCGGCATAATCGGTGCCAACGGCGCCGGCAAAACAACTCTGTTCAGAATGATCACTGGTCAAGAAAAGCCCGACTCGGGCACGATCACCGTCGGTGACACCGTTGCGCTGAGTTACGTCGATCAAAGCCGCGACACACTCAACGCCGATAATTCGGTTTATCAAGAAATCACGGATGGCATTGAAATCATGAAGGTCGGCAATCGCGAAATCAATGGTCGCGCTTATGTCGCAAGTTTCAATTTCAAAGGCAGCGATCAACAAAAACGTGTTGGTGATCTTTCGGGCGGCGAGCGCAACCGAGTGCACTTGGCAAAGTTGCTCAAAAATGCGGGCAACGTGTTGTTGCTCGACGAACCCACGAACGATCTCGATATCGACACGCTGCGCTCTCTGGAGACTTCGCTCGAAAGTTTTCCTGGCTGCGTCGTCGTCATCAGCCACGACCGTTGGTTCTTAGACCGAATAGCCACCCATGTTTTGGCCTTTGAGGGCGACAGCCAAGTGCGTTGGTTTGAGGGCAACTTCACCGACTATGAGGCATGGCGCAAAAAGGAACTCGGCATCTCAGCTGATCAACCAAAACGCATCAAATACAAGCCACTCTCGCGAAAGTAACAATTTGAAAAACTCGTCGCAAAATTCGTCGCCCGCATTGCGCAACATTCGCATTATCTGCGCTGTAATTTTCATTGCCGGCATCGCCGGCATGATTATCACTTCGATTGCCGGCAACAATGTCGGTCTAGTCAACACGATCGGCGGCACGACCGCGATTTCGGCGCTCGTATTGTTGGTCGCCACAATAAGTTCGAACACGGTGCGTCCTGAGGTGTTCGACGAAGCCACGGCCGAGCGCCTCGAGCTCAAGATCGCCGCGCTCACGAAATCTGGTGCCGACGAAAAAGAACTCCGTGAACTTGCTAGGCAGGCCATGCAACTAGGTCGAAAATCTTGAATAATCTCGATGACCACGAATTCGCTTCACATCTAGCAACAGAAACCGGCAAACGGCTCGTCAAGTTGCGCAATTCGCTCGTCGAACAGGGCGTGTGGGGCTGGGATCTAAAAGATGCTGGCGACGCAATGGCCCAAGAATTCTTGATGTCACAATTGCGTGAGTTTCGACCCGATGACGCTGTGCTCAGCGAAGAAGCGCTCGACACTTCGAAGCGACTCAAGGCAGATCGAGTTTGGATAATTGATCCGCTTGACGGCACACAAGAATTCAGTGAACCAGACCGCATTGACTGGGCCGTACATGTCGCACTGTGGCAACGAAACAGTAATCACGGTTCATTGGTCGCCGCGGCGGTCAGTTTGCCCGCAATCGAAATGACCTTGAGCACGAATCCGCCACCCGCGCCACCAAAAAAACACGATGGTCCCCCACGACTAGTTGTCTCGCGCACGCGCACACCGCGCGAAGCAGTGATCGTCGCCGATGCGCTTGGTTGCGACGCGATGCGACTTGGCTCCGCAGGCGCCAAAGCAATGTCGGTTGTACTCGGCGAAAGCGACATTTATCTGCACACGGGTGGACAACACCAGTGGGACTCTGCCGCTCCAGTCGCCGTTGCTCGCGCCGCTGGGTTGCACACGAGCCGCGTTGACGGTTCACCCCTTATATATAACGAACGAGATACATGGCTTCCTGATCTAATAATTTGCCGACCCGAACTCGCCGAGCCAGTGCTCGCCGCGCTCGGTCACAAAAAATAACCATTCGCTATGCGTGTAGTCATCGCTTCATGCAGCGTGATTTACGAAGGTCGACTCGCGGCCTCGCTGCCAGAGGCAACCCGCTTGATCATGATCAAAGCCGATGGGTGCGTGGCGATTCATGCCGACGGTGGCGCCTACAAACCACTTAATTGGATGAACGCACCGAACACGTTCGAAGAATTCGCAGATCGCTTGATTGTTCGCAACCCGAAAGGCGAAACTCTGACGATTCAACTGCATCAAGTTTTTTCTGATGTCTCGCACGAACTCGGCGAAGACCCTGGTCTGACCAAAGATGGTGTTGAAGCCGACTTGCAAGTTCTGCTCGCCGCGATGCCCGAAACAATCGAACCTGGTTTGACATTGATTCGTCGCGAATATCCAACCGCGGTCGGCCCGGTTGATTTGCTGTGTCGTGACGCCGCTGGTCAAACCGTTGCGATAGAGATTAAGCGTCGTGGAGAAATTGATGGCGTCGAACAACTCACGCGCTATATCGAATGCCTGCACGCCGACTCGGCGCTTGGCAAGATTCGCGGAATCTTCGTTGCCCAATCAATCAAGCCACAAGCCCGTGTCTTGGCCGAAAGCCGAAACATCGGTTGGTGCGAAGTCGACTACGACGAACTGCGTGGCAAAAAAGCCGACGACCTAAAACTCTTTTAAATTATTTCTTTTGCGGTTGCGGCCAAGTGCCGTCGCGGCCGTCCATGCCGGCGTTCAACCGAGCCTTGGCCATCATCTCTTCAACAACCGGCCCAAGTTTTGTCGGGTCATCAACTGGTTTATGTGTTGGTCCGCGATGCCAACCTTCGGCGATCGCCAAGACATCGCCGCTGGCTTCAAACACTCGCCCAGTTATGCCAGCCGATTCGGCTGAGGCCAACCAAGTCACAATCGGCGCAATCCACTTTGGGGATCGTTGTTCGCGCTCTGCCTCGGTCTCGGGCGCTGGTCCGAG
>CAMBWL010000112.1 GCA_945871625.1 Bifidobacterium breve | reverse complement strand
ATGCCCGAAACTTGCAACAACTGAGGCGAATTAAACGCACCACCACACAAAATAACCTCACGAGCGCAAACAGTTCGCTTGCGACCAAACGGTAATTCGAAATTCACGCCTGTTACTTTTTTGTTTTCGATGATCAACTTTGTGACAAGCGCCCGACACTGCACTTTCAAATTTTTTCGATGCATCACCGGATGCAGATACGCCCGCGCCGCACTAAGTCTGCGACCACAACGCAGATTTCGATCAAACGCCGCAAAGCCTTCTTGTTTGTATCCATTCACATCGGCTGTTAACTCATGTCCCGCCTGCTGCACAGCCTTGAAAAACGCACCGAACAACGGATTCTTAATTGGGCCGCGTTCTTGCACGAGCGGTCCGTCATGTCCGCGATACTGATCGTCACTCGGCGCAGCCAAACAATTTTCAAGACGTTTAAAATATGGCAAGCAATGCGCATAGTCCCAAGTCGACATACCCGGGTCACTCGCCCAGCGTTGATAGTCAAGCGGATTGCCTCGCTGAAAGATCATCCCGTTGATGCTCGATGAGCCGCCCAAAACTTTGCCCCGACCCTGTGTCACACGGCGATTGTTCATATGCGGTTCCGGCTCCGAAACATAGAGCCAGTCATAAAACCGGCTACCAATCGGAAACGTCAACGCCGCAGGCATGTGAATGAAAACGTCCCACCAATAGTCGGGACGCCCTGCTTCAAGAACAAGAACTGTCTTGCGCGAATCTGCGCTCAACCGGTTGGCAAGCGCAGACCCTGCCGAACCACCGCCGACGATTACGTAGTCATAATCATGACCTTCGACAGTCTTGAGTTTTTTCAAATCGCACCCAACATACGCGCCGCTTCAAGAGTGTTCTCGAGCAAACATGCAATCGTCATCGGGCCCGTGCCTCCTGGCATCGGCGTAATCGCCCCGGCGATCGACTGCACCGCGTCAAAATCAACGTCGCCAACAATTTTGTTGTCAATACGAGTCACGCCGACATCGATCACAGTTGCGCCGGGTTTGACATGGGCAGCAGTGACCATACGGGCTGACCCAGCCGCAGCGATAATTATGTCGGCCTCACGGCAAACGGCGACCATATCTAGAGTCGATTTGTGCGCGACCGTTACGGTTGCATCTGCGCCGCGACGCACAAGCAACAACATTTGTGGCAAACCGGTTAAGGCCGACCGACCAATGACAACAACGCGCTTGCCTTTAGTTTCGATTTTGTACTTTTCAAGCAGCCGCATCACTCCAAGCGGTGTACATGGCACATGACCCTTCAGTCCACGAACCAATCGACCAAGCGATTTTTCGGTCAAACCGTCTACATCTTTTTCGACTGGCAACAAACCAAGCACAGCCTCGGCGTCGATGTGCTTCGGCAACGGCAATTGCACCAAAATTCCGTGCACGCTCTTGTCGGCGACCAACTTTGCAACTTCCTGCTCGACCTCCGCTTGGGACGCCGTCGCCGGCAAATTGACGCCACGCGAAACCATGCCGGCTTCCTGGGCCTTTTTGTGCTTGTTGTTCACATATATATGACTCGGTGCATCGTCACCGATCAGCACAGTTGCCAAACAGATCTTCGGGTTTCCTGCTGCGGCAATCGTTGCCTTAATTTTTGCAACCGTTTGATCGCGCAACACGACGCCGTCGAGCAAAATAGCGCCACCAGCGGTGCGCCTAACTTCTGTGCTCATGACAATCCGACAATTTCGCCGTTCGCGTCGAAGTCGATGATTGCTGCAGCGGGTTTCGTGCCGAGTCCCGGCATTGTGCGCATGTCACCACAAATTGGATAAACAAAGCCCGCACCAATTGACGCCCGCACTTCTCGCACGTTCAAAGTGTGACCTGTCGGTGCGCCGCGCAACGACGCATCACCCGAAATCGACAAGTGCGTCTTGGCAACGCAAATCGGCAGCTTCGCAAACCCATTATCTGTGTAGTTCTTGATCTGCTTATTGGCGAGACTCGTATATTCAACTTTTGCCGCGCCATAAATCGTCGTGGCGATCTTTTCGATCTTCTCTTTTAGCGACGCTTCGTCCGGATACAAAAAATGGAAGGAGTTCTTGTCGTTGCAAGCCTCGACAACAGCCTTGGCAAGATCTGTTGCGCCCGCGCCGCCATCGGCAAAATGCGTGCACACCGCAACGCGCGCACCCGCGCCTTCGGCGATTTTGCGAATCGCTTCGTGCTCTGACTTATGGTCCGTCGGAAACCCGTTGATCGCCACAACCGGCGACACACCGTGGGCTTTGACATTTTCGATTTGTTTGACCAAGTTCGCCGCACCGGCAATAACATCATCGGGGTTTTCTTTGAGCAGATCTTCCGGCAACGCCTTGCCAGCGACAATTTTGTATTTGCCCGAGTGCGCCTTTAGTGCCCGCACGGTTGCGACCAGCACGGCGGCATCAGGCACAAGACCCGAAGCACGACACTTGATGTTGAAAAACTTTTCGGCACCCATGTCCGCGCCGAAACCCGCTTCAGTAATCAAATAGTCTCCAGAATGGATACCGATCAAGTCGCCAACAATCGACGAATTGCCGTGGGCGATGTTGCCAAACGGTCCGGCGTGCACAATCACCGGAGTATTTTCAATCGTCTGCAACAAGTTCGGCTTAATTGCATCAGCCATGATTACTGCCATTGAACCTGCGCCGCTCAGCTGCTCGGCCGTCACTGGCTTGCCCTGAGAGTCATAGCCGACGACGATTCGCGAAAAACGCTTGCGCATATCTTCTTTTGAATTCGCCAATGCAAGAATTGCCATAACTTCTGACGCGGCGGTGATGTCAAAGCCAGTCTGACGCACGACACCATCTTCTTTGGTGCCTAGGCCAATAATTAAGTTACGCAGCGAACGATCGTTGACATCCATCACTCGTCGCCAAGTGATGTTGTTGATATCAAGATCGAGTTCATTGCCCTGGTGCAAATGGTTATCAACCATCGCTGACAACAAGTTGTGCGCTGCAGTTACCGCGTGAAAGTCACCGGTCAAATGCAGATTCAATAACTCCATCGGGATCACTTGGCTGTAACCACCACCGGCAGCGCCACCCTTGATGCCGAAAGTTGGCCCCATGCTCGGCTGACGCAAACTGATCGTCGCTTTCTTGCCAATATGTTTCATCGCTTGACCCAAGCCAACAGTCGTCGTCGTCTTACCTTCACCAAGTGGCGTCGGCGTAATCGCAGTTACTACGACATATTTTGCCTTGGGGCGCGACTTCAAAGAATCAATCGCATCCAGACTTATCTTGGCGAGACTTTTGCCATACGGCTCAAGAAATTCGCTGGCGATACCCATTTGAGCGGCAATCTCGGTGAGCGGCTTAGCCGTGGCTTTACGCGCGATTTCAAGATCTGATGGAAAACCCATTACTTCCTCTTTCGTTCACTACTCACCGATATTTATTCGACATTTATGCAACGCTTCACTCTACAGACCTTGGTTTAAGCGAGGACAAACCAGCGCAAGTTGCTAAAGTTAAATAATTATGGCAAAACACAAGTTTGACCCGTTCATGCGGATCACCGAGCCGATGGTCCGCGACAATGGCGTTTTGCGCGTTGCAACTTGGCAAGAGGCGCTGACCAGAGCAGCAAAAGGTTTAGCCGAAACACGGGACGCTGTCTCGCCGTCGGCAGTCGGCTTCTTTTCATGCTCGAAGTCGACCAACGAGATGAACTTCATCGCCCAAAAGTTCGCTCGTGCAGTGATTGGCACG
>CAMBWL010000111.1 GCA_945871625.1 Bifidobacterium breve | reverse complement strand
TCATGCCCGATATCTTTAACTCAATGTCGCTCATGACCAAAAATCTAGCCGTTTTTAGCGTGTTAGTCGTTGTTGGTTGTTCAAGTGGTTCGATGGTTGACGAAAACGCGTCGTGGAACAAGGCCGATCAGAAGTTTGTTCAAGGGATGATTCCGCACCACGAGCAGGCCGTCGTGATGTCTGAGATCGTTGGCAATGTCGAAGTTTCAGCCGAAACAGCCACCTTGGCTTCAGAGATTACGGGCGCCCAGGCAAGTGAAATTGAATTGATGCAAGGTTTCTTAAATGAGTGGGGTGTCGAATCTGACCAGAATTCTGATCCGCACGCTGGTCACAAGATGAGCGGCGATGAAAGCCACGGAATGATGACTGACGAAGAACTCGCCGAACTCAAAGATTCTTCTGGCGCAGATTTTGAGAAAATGTGGCTGACGATGATGCTCGCTCACCACAAGGGCGCAGTGAAAATGGCCGAGACCGTTATTGCTGACGGCAAAGATGACCGAGTTAAAAACTTGGCTCAGACGATTGTCAGAGAACAGCAAAAAGAGATCGAACTAATTAATACGCTCTTAGCCAACCTCGGCAGTTGATTGGGCGATCATTACTTCGGTGGCTTTGAATAAAGCGACTACTTGAGAACCTGGTGCCAGAGACAAATCTTGTGCGGCTTCGCGAGTGATCGTCGATGTCATTGTTTGGCCGGGCTCAAGTGACAGATAAACCGTCGAAAGCGTGTCGCCATGCTTGACTTTGGCGACTTGGGCTTGCAATTGATTTCGGGCGCTGACTTGAAATTGTTTCTTACTCTCGCTGCCGGGTGCCTGAGTCGCGCCGTCGAGCTCATCGAGAAATCTCATCGCAGCACGAGCCTGCTCGCGTCGCCAAATCGCAACTGGGGTTGACGCCAGATCTGCAAGCAAAGTCTTTGTGATGTCTGTGAGTGTTTGACGCTGATTCTGAATCAGTCGTTTCGTACTGAGGTTAAATGTTTGCAACAAAATAATTTTGATCAAAAACTCGTCGCGCAGATCTCGAATATGTGAGACGGGTTCAGCGAGCCATTGCTTGGCTTGCTTCTGGCCATCGCTCGTGCACTTCAATTTAAACTTCAGTTGACGACGCGAACCCAACGAGTCGACACTGCGAATAAGTTTTTGCGTCTCTAAAGTTTTGACTGCGCGATAGACAACTGGTCGAGTCAGTGTCAGCACTTCGCCCAAAGTGGCACTCGACTCGAACTGCTTTGCCAGTTGATAGCCATGGCTGATGCCATTGCCGATTAGAACCAGACAAGCGCTTTCGATCAGATCTAGTGGCTGTTTAGTTGTCATAGGTAGTCAATAGTACATAAAAAACTATTAGATAGTTCGTTTGTAACTAATAGCCTTCAGGCTCATGTTCAGAAGTAAGTCTGTGGTGGCACGACGATCTATCGTCGTCGCGCTTCTTGCATTGTTCGCTTGTGGCAACGCGGCCTTGGCCAAGAGTTATGTCACGACACCAACCGTGGTTTGGTTAGCGAGTTCGGTGCCAGATTCATCACGAATTGAATTGTCAAAGATTGTCGCAACCAATTCAATGGCGCAAATGAAACTTACGACCCAGGGTTCGTGTGCGGTCAAAGGCAAGTTGCTGACTACGACCAAAGTTGGCACCTGCAAAATTGAACTGCGACTTAGCGAATCACCAAAGTTTGCCTCGATCACCAGCACTGCAATGATTCAAGTCAAAAAGAAAACCGAACTTACCGTGCTTGCGACTGCATCTCTTGCCAATTCGTTTGAAACGCTCGGCAAAACTTTTATGAACAGGTTCAGGCATGTTTCGGTCAAGTTCAATTTTAGCGGCAGTGCAACTTTGGTGACGCAAATTCAGCAAGGCGCACCAGTTGATATTGTCGCAATGGCCGACACTGCAAACATGGAGAAAGTTTTAAAATCAGGCGATATTGATCAAAAGACGGTGACGATATTGGTACGAAATAAATTGGCGATTCTCGTGCAGCGTGGCAATCCACGAAAAATAAACACGTTGACTGACTTAACACGCAGCGGTTTAAAAGTTGTGTTGTGTGATCTCGCACAGCCTTGTGGAAAATATGCGGCGACTGTTTTGAGCAAGGCGAATATTTCGTTCATGGTCGCGAGCCGTGAGGCAAGTGCCAGTGGTGTTGTATTGCGTGTCGGTCTTGGCGAGGCCGACGCCGGCATTGCCTACATCACTGATGGTCTTGTCGCTGGCGACAAAGTAGATGCAGTAAAAATAGCCGATGTTTTTAATTTGACTGCTGAGTATCCGATTGGTGTGGCCGCTCGACCTACAACGAAAGACAAAGCAGCCATCGTGGCATTTATGGCGATGACTAAGTCTGCAGTTGGTCGCACAATCTTTGCCGAGAACGGATTCGTTCTGCCGTGAAGCGAAGTCTGTCGGCACCGCGTGGTTTGTGGTTGATTGCCCTTCCTGCAGTGGCGATCGTAGTAGTGCCGGTGATCGCCGTTTTTTGGCGGACAGATTGGTCAAACTTTTTGACTTCGATCTCAAACGACACTTCGCGCACCGCACTTGTTTTGTCTTTGCGCACTTCAATTATCGCCACGATTTTGGCGCTGATTTTTGGCACACCACTCGCATGGTTGCTCGCGAATCGTGATTTCAAATTCAAGTCTGTAGTGCGTGCATTTTGCGTGTTGCCAATGGTTTTGCCACCCGTGGTCGGTGGCGTGGCGTTGTTGTATGCATTTGGTCGCCGCGGTTTGGTTGGGGCACGTCTCGATGAGTGGTTCGGCATACAACTGGCGTTTACACAAACGGCTGCAGTCTTGGCGCAGTTTTTCGTCGCGGCACCATTCTTTATTTTGGTGATGGAGGCCGCATTCGACCAAGTTGATCGTCGGCTTGTTGGCACGGCGCGAACTTTTGGCGCAGGGCCGTGGCGAGCATTCGTAACCGTGACTTTGGGTCTGGTTCGACCATCATTGTTGGCAGCACTTGTTTTGACTTGGGCGCGAGCACTCGGCGAATTTGGTGCGACGATCGCTTTTGCTGGCAACACTGCTGGGCGAACCCAAACTGTGCCACTTGCCGTATATAGCCAACTCGAATCTGGTGGCGACGACGCACTGGCGTTGTCACTATTGATGATGATCATTTCGCTGGGTGTGCTGATTGCGTTGCGCGGCAGATGGGTCAACGCTTTGCGTCGGGGCGGACAATGAGTCTCGAAATCAATTGCGAGTTGCAGCGTGAGAAGTTCAACCTTGAAGTTCACCTCACAGTTGTGCCGGGCTCGGTGCTGGCGATCACAGGCGAGAACGGATCGGGTAAAACATCGACACTCGACATGATCGCGGGCTTGCTTGCATGCACCGACGGCAAGATCTCTCTGAACAACAAAGTCTTTGACGACTCGAACACAAATCAGTTCGTGCAACCTGAGACGCGCGGTGTGTCGACTGTGTTTCAAGGTGGTGGTTTGTTCTCGAATATGACCGTTAAAAAAAATGTCTTATTCGGCCGTGGCGCTGCGTTTAAAGACACATCGAGGTTTCACGAGGTGGTTGCGCAATTCAATTTAGAGAGTTTGTTGTCGCACAAACCGTCAACTTTGAGTGGTGGCCAGCGACAACGCGTGGCACTTGCCCGGGCTTTTCTCGCACCTTCAGAAGTTTTGCTGCTTGACGAGCCGACGACATCACTTGACGCTGTTTCGCGCGACGAGGTGCGAAGCGCAATGAAAATTTTCTTTGAGACCTATAAGGGCGTGGTCATTTTGGTATCG
>CAMBWL010000110.1 GCA_945871625.1 Bifidobacterium breve | reverse complement strand
ATCGACAAAGTGTTTTGGATTCGGGCCCGCCATTATCCAAGTTTCAGGCACGGCATGCGGGGCCAACCCTCGCTCGCTGAGCAACTCAGGAAACGCAAACTCGTTTCGCGCGTCTGGATAAATCGCACACATTGTTGCTTCGCCAGTTGCCAAGTGATCAGGATGGCTTGCATAAATTCGCGAATAGTTTCTTTCTGCAGATTGAGTCAGCACACGATCTGGTTTAACGGCTCGAATTATGGCGCTCAGCTCGCGACGCAAATTGAGATCTGCAACCACTGCACCGTCAGGAAACCCAAGCCAGTGCAATTCAGTAACACCAAGCATGTTGGCCGCCGCCGTTTGTTCTTGGCGACGAATTTTCGCGACTTGCTCGCGCGTGACAGTGTTGTCAGAGCCGCCAGCCTGACCATCGGTCACGAGACAATAAACAACTTCATTGCCTTCTGCGATCCAAGTTGCAATCGTGCCACCTGCGCCAAAGTCGACATCATCCGGATGTGCCACGATCACCAAAATTTTCATTTGTAATTAAGTTAGTTCTCGGCGCGTGGCTTTGGCGAGGCGTCCAGACACGATGCCGAGCACGACAGCAATCGCCGTCGCACCAAGAATGCCGAGCCCGACGACATCTTCATAAACAGACTCTTTAAGTGTCGCGTCGACACCGATCAATGCAACTGTCAATGCAGCCGCGGCGGCAAAGCCAACTGCGAGCGATTCAAAAATCGAAATCTTGGATATCTTGCGCGTCAGCGCGAGTACCCCGCCGATGCCCAGAGTTTTTCCAATCACGATCGCTGCGATTGTGATCGCAATCAAGTTCGCTGGTGCACCATCAGGTATGCGCACAGGTATCAGCGTGTGCAAAAACACAAACCCCGGCAACAAAACCGCCGCAACATACGGGTGGATTTTTTCTTCGACTCGTTCAGCAACCGACGGATTATCAGGGTCAAAGTGTGGCACGACAAAACCAACTGCGAATGCACCGAGCGACGGATGCATCCCTGCTTTCAACATCAACGTCACGACAATCGCCGTAGTTATCAGCGTGTACAGCACACCGAAATTGAATTTGCGAATTGACCACGCAAACAAAGCGACAACAGCCACGACTGCAGCGATGAACAAAAGTTTTGGGCTCTTACCCGTTGTCGCCAGTGCCAATACTCCACCGAGATCGTCAAGCACAGCGACAGTTAGCAATAGCACGCGTAATTCGCGGCGAAACCCGCCGAGTGCCGTAACTGCTGCTGCGAGCGCGATATCGGTTGCGACAACGGCAACCCAACCGTTGCGCGCCGCCTCAGGCGCAAACGAAACGAAAATTAACGCAGGCACCGCCATGCCGCCAACCGTTGCCGCGAATGCGACCTTCAAAGTCGAACCTGACAAAGTGCCGCTTGCGAATTCGCGCCGCAGTTCGAGACCGACAAGCAAGAAGAAACCGCCGATTGCGACTTCGCTAATTAACTCGGTGAAATCGTTGTGCAAACTCAAATCGCCAAAAGTTGCCAACATCACAGCCATCACGGCAGCACCAAAAACTAGACCCGCCGCACGCACCTCAAGTGCCACGAACCGCTCAAGAAACCCAACCGGACTATAAGGCTTGCGCGTCATCTCTAAACTTTACTAGCAACGACTTGGCTATTTTTGTTCGGCGCGAATTTGGCGAACGCTAACTAGCAACTCGGGTGTCGCAGCGACGATTGGCGTGCGACGCTGGCCGTGCTCGTGCACAACCAAACTGCGATCTTGGTGTTCAACAACTTGCGCACCCGCCTCTTGGCAGATCAGAGCACTCGCCAAATAATCCCAAACACCATGACTGTGGAAATCAATCCACGCGTCGAGCACGCCATCGGCGACCAAACAAATATCAAGTGCCGCCGCACCAAGCGCACGAAACTGTGCCCACTTCGGTCGCTGTTTAGGTATACCTGAGATGCCAACAATCGCCTCGCTCAAATCAACGCAACTACTCGGTCGCATTGCGACACCATTGTGAAACGCACCGCCGCCGGCAGTCGCCCAATAACGGTCGTGTCCATTTGCTTGATTCACAACGAGCCCCGCACGCATACCGTTTTTGTCTATCGCGCACAGCGCAGTGGCGAACCATTGCACACCGCGGCTGGCATTTGTCGACCCATCAAGCGGATCGATCACGACGCAGAGATCATCATCACCGAACACGCCCGTGATTTCACTTTCTTCAGACAAAACTGCAACACCAGCACCGGTCAACACTTCAAGCGCCGCGGCATCGGCTCGCAGATCAACCGAATATTGCGTGTCGCGCAAACCCGACAACGACCAATCTTTGTTTGCACGCAGAACTTTGCCAACTGCATCTGCTGTCTCATTGAGCACGGCCAAAATTTCTTGATTTGAACTTGCTTTTGTAAGTTGCGACACGAATTTCCTCTCACGACACACTAATTGCCCGAGCCGTTTAACGAGTCGTTTTTAACGGGTATCGGCGCTGTGACTGATGCACTTTCGTGACTATTTCGGCACTCGCCAAAGCCCTAGTCTTAATATGGTGAAATCAGCATTACGCAGCCTGATTGACGAGTCGATCACGATCATTCGTGAAGTCGCCGCCGAATTCGAACGCCCAGTGATGTTGTTCTCGGGCGGCAAAGACTCAGTCGTGATGTTGCACCTCGCGGCGCGAGCGTTCAGCCCCGCTCGCGTGCCGTTTCCGGTGATGCACATCGACACGGGTCACAACTTCGCCGAAGTGATCGAGTTTCGCGACCGCGCGGTTGGTGATCTAGACGTGCAACTGATTGTTGGTTCGGTGCAAGCCTCAATTGATGCGGGTCGAATTCAAGATGCAACTGGTCCACGCGCCAGTCGCAACCCATTGCAAACTGTGACGCTGCTCGACTCAATTAAAGAACACAAATTCGACGCCGTGTTCGGTGGTGCGCGCCGTGACGAAGAGCGTGCCCGCGCCAAAGAACGCGTCTACTCGCACCGCGACGCTTTCGGGCAGTGGGATCCAAAAACACAAAGACCTGAACTTTGGGGAATATATAACGGTCGCCACAAACCGGGCGAACATTTTAGAATTTTCCCAATCTCAAACTGGACCGAATTAGATATCTGGCAATTCATCAGCGATTACAACATCGACCTGCCGAGCATTTACTATGCACACCGTCGCCAAGTGTTTCGCCGCGACAACATGTGGATGGCAGTGTCGCCGTTCTTGAAACCCGAAGACGGTGAAACAGTCAGCGAAGAACTCGTGCGTTTTCGCACTGTTGGCGATGCCACATGCACTGCAGCCATTGAATCGTCAGCCACAACAATCGCCCAGGTCATCGCCGAAACTTCGGTAGCTCGAATTACAGAGCGTGGTGCGACTCGTGCCGACGACCGAATTTCAGAAGCCGGCATGGAAGACCGAAAAAAGTTGGGCTACTTCTAATGCAACGCCTGCATTTTGCGACCGTCGGTTCGGTTGACGACGGCAAATCAACTCTGATCGGTCGCCTGCTTTACGACTCAAAGAGCATTTTTGAAGACCAACTCGAGCACATCGAAGCCGTCAGCAAGCGCCGAGGCGACGATTATGTCGACTTGTCGCTTCTCACCGACGGCCTTCGCGCCGAGCGCGAGCAAGGCATCACGATTGACGTCGCCTATCGATATTTCGCCACGCCAAAACGCAGCTTTATAATCGCCGACTGTCCTGGCCATATTCAATACACGCGCAACATGATCACGGGTGCGTCAAACGCTGATTTGGCGATCGTGCTTGTCGATGCCCGCACCGGCGTAGTTGA